>JAABTC010000379.1 GCA_011390055.1 Burkholderiales bacterium
CTGGCCGGGCTGTCAGCCTGGAGTACGTGCTGGCTGGGGCGCGACAATCATTTAGTCCGGTCGAACGACATTCATGATGGCCGGTGGTGAGGAGTCGAAGGTGGCGTAGCCGCCGTAGATGACGAGCCACCGGCGGCGCCGGGTTGGTGGGGTTCAGGATGGTGGTTTTGGTCTCAACAAGAGGTCGGCCCCCATTGCCAGGTTCCCGTATCACCGATCAGCAGGTTCGCCTCTACATGAACAACCGCAAGACCAAGTCCCAGGAGTTGGCCGCCGCCAAGGCTGGCATCAGCGAGCGCAGCGCCCGCCGCATTGATGGTGCTGCCATGCTGCCGTCGCAGACGCCCCGTCGTTACTGGCGCTCGCGCGTCGATCCGTTCGCCGCGGTCTGGGACAGCGAGATCGTGCCGCTGCTCAAGGGCGCGCCGAACTTGATGGCTATCACGCTGCTGCGCAAGTTGCAGGACGACCACCCTGACGGCTATCCCGATGGCGTGCTGCGCACCCTGCAGCGCCACGTCCGGCAATGGCGGGCCTTGGAGGGGCCAAGCAAGGAAGTCTTCTTCCCGCAAGACCACGCCCCCGGCCACCGCGGCCTGTCGGACTTCACCACGATGGCCGAGTTGCGCATCACCATCGCGGGCGCGCCGTTCGTCCACATCCTGTACCACTTCGTACTGGCCTTCTCGCGCTGGGAGCATGTGGAAGTGGTCGAAGGCGGCGAGAGCTTCATCGCCCTGTCCAAGGGCCTGCAGAACGCCCTGTGGCAGGCTGGCGGCGTGCCGCAGGAACACCGCACCGACAGCCTGTCGGCGGCCTTCAAGAACCTGGCTGCCGAAGAAGATTTCACCGTGCGTTACACCGCGCTGCTCGACCACTACGACATGGCCGGCACGCGCAACAACTGCGGCGTCAGCCATGAGAACGGCAGCGTGGAGTCCTCGCACCGCTACCTCAAGGAGGCTCTCGAGCAGGCGCTGCTGCTTCGTGGACACCGCGACTTCGACGACCGCAGCGCCTACGAGGTCTTCGTGCGCGAGGCCGTGATGCGGCGCAACCGGCGCAACGCGGCGGCCTTCCGCATCGAGCGCGAGCACTTGCGCGACCTGCCCACGCGGCGCACCACCGACTTCGTCGAGGAAGAGGCGCAGGTCACCCGCTGCAGCACCTTCACCGTGGCCGGCATCCTCTACAGCGCGCCCTCGCGGCTGATCGGTCACCGGCTGAAGGTGCGCCTGTACAGCGACCGGCTCGATTGCTTCCTGGGCGGCAGCCTGGTGCTGACGCTGGCGCGCGGCACCCGCTCGCCGATCAATGGGCGCGGCCGGGTGATCGACTACCGGCACTTCGTCGAAGAGCTCAAGCGCAAGCCCCAGGCCTTCAAGGGCCTGTTGTTCCGCGACGCGCTGTTCCCGCGCGATGCCTACCGCCGCACCTGGGAGCAGCTCGAGCTCAGGCTCACCCAACGCCAGGCCTGCCAGACTATCGTCGCGCTGCTGGGCATGGCCGCGCTCGACAACGTTGAAGCCGTGCTGGCCCGGCGGCTGGAGGATCTGCTGGAGAGCGGAGAACTGCCCGATCTGGCGCAGCTGCGCGCTGAGTTCGCCCCACGCAAGGCCGAGGTGCCCACCGTCAGGGTAGAGATGCCCGCGCCGGACGCCTACGACGTGCTGCTGCCCAGCCAGCAAGAAGATGCGCTGGCGGAGGTGGTGGCATGACCGCGCCGTCGCACGACGCAGCGCGCAATGCGCTGATGCTCACCGAGCTGCGCCTGCCGACCATCGCCAGGCTGTGGCCGGAGTTCGCCGAACGCTCAGACAGGGAGGGCTGGCCGGCGGGGCGCTTCCTGGGTGGGTTGCTCGAACATGAACTCGCCGAGCGGGCCAAGCGGCGCATCGAACGCCATCGCGCCGAGTCGCTGCTGGACGTGACAAAGACGCTGGCCAGCTTCGACTTCGCCGAGGTGCCGATGCTGTCGAAGGCGCACGTCATGGCGCTGGCCAGCGGCGACTCGTGGCTCGACAAGGGCGCCACAGTCCTGATCTTCGGCCCGCCAGGCGTGGGCAAGAGCCATGTCGGTTGCGGCATCGGCCACGCCTTGATCGACGCCGGATACCGGGTGCTGTACATGCGCACCAGCGAGCTGGTCCAGCGCCTGCAGGCGGCCCGCCAGAGCTTGCAGCTGCCCCAGGCGCTGGCCAAGCTCGACCGCTATGACCTGCTGATCCTGGACGATCTGTCGTACGTCAGGAAAGACCAGGCCGAGACCAGCGTGCTGTTCGAGTTGATCGCCGAGCGCTACGAGCGGCGCAGCATCCTCATCACGGCCAACCAGCCGTTTTCGGGCTGGAACAACGTCTTCCCCGACCCTGGCATGACGGTGGCAGCCATCGACCGCCTGGTGCACCACTCGACGATCTTCGAGCTCAACAAGGTCGAGAGCTACCGCAGCAAGGTCGCCGCCCGCCAGCAGCAAACCCAGCGCGCAAACGATACAGCCCAGCGTCGGCGTCAATCATCCAAAGCAGACGACAACCAGCACACGGAGGTCAAGCCCTGAACCACTAAACAACGACATTCATCCCCGTCCAACCGGCCAAGATGAATGTCGTTTTACCGGCCATGCTGGTTGACGCCGTCCACCAGAAGCAGTTTCGAGACTGCAGACATGGCCGAGCAGGGCCGTCTGCTGAGCGAGGTTGCGCGGCTTGTCGATGCAG
>JAABTC010000380.1 GCA_011390055.1 Burkholderiales bacterium
CCGCGCGCTGACCGGCCAATTCGCTGCCGCAGAACAGCCATGCGCGGCGTCCCATCGCCCAGGGTTTGATCTGCCGCTCGATGAAGTGGTTGGCGACAATTACCTTGGCCGGTCGACGACAACTATCTTGGCCGGTCAGTGACCGGTGCCGGGCAGGTCCGGGAGGCGGGGCTACCGTGAGTTCTTCGACGACGAATCGAAGGCGAGCGAGATGCCCGGCAAGAGGATCACGGACCACCAAGTGCACAAGTACAAGCAACATCGCAACACGCGCACGCAAGTTGCAGCCGCCGCCAAGGCAGGCCTGAGCGAACGCAGCGCCCGGCGCATAGACCACACCGACACGTTGCCCTCGCAACACCGGCAGCGCAGTTGGCGCACCCGCGAAGACCCGTTGACCGCGGTGTGGGACGCCGAGGTCGTGCCGCTGCTGCAGACCGACGCGCAACTCAACGCCGTCACGCTGCTCGAAGAATTGCAGCGTCGCCATCCGGCCCAGTACGACACCAGCGTGTTGCGCACCCTGCAGCGCCGCATGCGCCAATGGCGCGCCACGCACGGCGCCGAGCGCGACATCTACTTCGCGCAGGAGCACCCGCCCGCACGGCTGGGCCTGTCGGACTTCACCGTGGCTGACGACCTCGGCATCGAGATCGACGGCGCCGCATTCCCACACCGGCTGTACCAGTTCGCGCTGGCCCATTCGGGCTGGCGCCATGCCGAAGTCAGCGTCGGCGGCGAGAGCTTCATCGCCCTGTCCGCCGGGCTGCAGGCCGCGCTGTGGCGCTTGGGCGGCGTGCCCGAGGAACACCGCACCGACAGCCTCTCAGCCGCGTTCAACAACCTGGCCGAGCAAGAGACGCTGACGCTGCGCTACGACGCGCTGTGCCGCCACTACGGCATGCGCGCCAGCCGCTGCAACCCGGGCCAGTCGCATGAGAACGGCTCCATCGAGTCGCGCCATGACTCGCTCAAGACCGCACTCGACCAGGCCTTGCGCCTGCGCGGCAGCCGAGCCTTCGACGACCGCGTCGGCTACGAGGCATTCGTCGATCTGATCGTGCAGCGCCTGAACACCCGAGCAAGCAAGCGCCTGGCCGTCGAACGCCCGCTGCTCGAGGCCTTGCCGGCGCGCCGCACCGCCGAGTTCGAAGAGCGGCCCGCACGGGTGAGCAAGTACGCCATCTTCACCGTCAAGGGCGTGCAGTACAGCGCCCCGAGCCAGCTCATCGGCCACCGGCTGATGGTGCGCCAGTACGCGCAGCACATCGAATGTTGGCTCGGCGGGCAGTGCGTGTTGAGGCGCCCGCGCGCGACACACCGCGACGGCCAGCGCCATCCGCGCGACATCGACTACCGGCACCTGGTGGCCGCGCTCAGGCGCAAGCCCGGCGCGTTCGCGCGTTGGGTGCTGCGCGACGCGGCGTTCCCGCGTCCGGTGTACCGCCGGACCTGGGAGCGCCTGGCCGCGGCACGGCCAGAACGCGAGGCCTGCAAGACGATGGTGGGGCTGCTCGCGCTGGCCGCCGACGGGCACGAAGCGCAACTTGCCGACGAGTTGGAGCAGTTGATCGAGCTCGACCAATTGCCCGATCTGCTTGCGTTGACTCAACTGCTGGCGCCGCCGACCGGCGGTGTGCCCGACGTGGCGGTGGACCTGCCCGCACTGGCCGGCTACGACGCGCTGCTCGAGGCGACGGGCCAGACGGTTGGCGAGGTGGCCCTGTGAACGGCGCCGTGAGCGCCAGCAGCGGCCGCCTGGGTCTGATGCTCACCGAGCTGAGGCTGCCCACGATCCGTCGCCTGGCCAGCAACCTGTGCGCGCAGTCCGACAGCGAGGGCTGGCCCGGACAGCGCCTGCTGGAGGCAGTGTTCGAGCACGAGATGGCCGAGCGCGAGACGCGGCGCATCGACCGCCACCGCGCCGAGTCGGCCTTGAGCCCGGACAAGCGGCTGTCGAGCTTCGACTTCGCGGCCGTGCCCAGCGTGTCCAAGGCGCAGGTGACGGCCTTGGCCGAAGGGCAGGAGTGGCTCGACCGCGGCGCCAACGTGCTGCTGTTCGGCCCGCCAGGGGTGGGCAAGAGCCATCTGGTGTGCGGCCTGGGTCACGCGCTGATCGACGCCGGCCGGCGCGTGCTGTTCACGCGCTGCAGCGACCTCGTGCAGCGGCTGCAGGCGGCGCGGCGCGATCTGCGATTGCCGCAAGAGCTGGCCAAGCTCGACCGCTTCGATCTGTTGATCCTGGACGATCTGAGCTACGTCCGGCGCGACCAGGCCGAGACCTCGGTGCTGTTCGAGCTGATCGCCGAGCGCTACGAGCACAAGAGCCTGGCCATCACGGCCAACACGCCGTTCTCGCAGTGGGGCGAGGTGTTCGTCGAACCGGCGATGACGCTGGCCGCCGTCGACCGCCTGGTGCACCACTCGACGATCCTGGAAATGAATGTGGAGAGCTACCGACGGCGCGCCGCGCAGCAGGGGCTCGCCCCTGCTGCGCGAAAACGCCGCTGATCAACGAATTCGTTCCCCGCCTCCACCGGCCAGGATAGTTGTCGCCGGGCGGACAAGATAGTTGACGCCGGCCACAACTCAGCTTATGCGCTACGAGACTTTGACCGCTACCGCGGGCACGCTTCGACGCTGATACGGAGGTTCAACGGTCGGTCGCCGCCGCTTCTTAGTTTGGGCGTCATCGTACGTACGC
>JAABTC010000038.1 GCA_011390055.1 Burkholderiales bacterium
ACGCGTTCCAACACAACATCACCAAGCCCCCCGTTGAGGCCGTGCATCGGTCGCTCACGGTGCATGATCTGAATTACCTGTATGGCCGTCGGGGGCCCGGCGCATGGAAGGACGAGCTAAAAACAAGGTTGGCGGCTCGGCGGAGCAATCGACTGATCGCGATCACAGAGTACGTGGCGAACGATGTCAGGCGCCATCTGGCGGGCAAACAGCCGGTGGCAGTCATTTACAACGGCGCGACAGACATGACGCAGGTAGAACCAACGCCGGTGGCTGCGCTGGAAGGCAGGACCTTCATGTTTCACATGAGCCGTATGGCGCCATCCAAAAACGTAGAAAGTCTGCTGTCGCTCGCCACGGCTTGGCCAGAAAAAACGTTTGTGTTTGCCGGTCCCGCCTGGGGACACTCTTTAGCGACGCGCGATCGCGTCGGAGACAGCATCCCGAATGCACACTTTCTCTTGGGCATCAGTGAATCGACAAAGGCATGGCTGTTAGCCCATTGCGAGGCATTTCTCTTTCCCTCCCATGCGGAGGGTTTTGGGTTGCCGCCGATCGAAGCCATGTACTTTGGGGCACCTGTCTTCCTCTCGGATCGCACCTGCCTGCCGGAGATTGGCGGCGACTATGTCGGATATTTTGACGGCTTCGAGCCCCAAACTATGCGCAACGTCATCGAAAGAGAGCTGCCAAGGCTTCAGGGCGCGCGCGCGCGCACACACCAGCGCGCTTCGCGTTTCAGCTGGGATGCCTGCGCTGACGCTTACACCGAGACGTTTTTGAAGGTGCTGGGCTGAGCAGTACCCGCGTTTCGGGGAGTGTGGGATACCGCACAGATGGCTTACTCTTGCGTTGTCCGGGACCTCCTGGCAAGTCGGATCAACTTTGTGGTTCAACGGTTACGTCGAGGGAAGCACACTATGAAGACAAAAACACTGGTCGCATTGGCAGCGCTGATGGCCGCAACTGGCGCTCACGCACAGTTCACGTACAGCGGTGGCACGCAGACCGCGTTCGTCGGCGATTACTCATCGCCCCCAGTTCTGACTCCGGACTTCATGTCCGGTCTGGTCGATCCATTGATCAGCGTGGTCAAAGGCCCGCTGTACGCAACTTTCCTGGGCAAGGAAGCGCAGAACACCAATCAGTTCATCGTGAACGGCAGCGTTTTGCTCGACAATCTGGCCACAGCGCCGACGAACTACGGGCCGGTTTCTGTCGCGCCCGGTGTCCTGGATTTCCGTTTCCGGGACATCTTCGACAACGAAGATGCGCCCAATGGCGGTGATGCTTCGGAGTTTGCGAGTTACGCGATCCTGGGCACGTTTTCGCAGAGTGTCTTCACCCCCTGGAAGGGCTACAACAACGAGTTCGACTTCGTGCTCGGATTCAATGACGGTCGTCTGGTCGACGCCGATTACGACGACCTCGTCGTCGGCATCACCGCCGTGCCGGAGCCCAGCACCTACGCCCTGATGCTCGCCGGCCTCGGCGCCATCGGCTACATGGCTCGTCGCCGCAAGTCGACCTGATCTGCAAGATCGTCGGCTTCCCCGACTCGAAGCAAGCCCGGCGCAAGCCGGGCTTTTTCGTTTCAGCCGCCCGCCGCCGTGGGCCAGAGCGCTCGCGATGCCTTGCACTGCGCGCCGTCCCAGTCGCTCTTGCAGGCTGAGCGCACCACCTCGCACATGCCTTCGCCACTTTCACGCAAGCGGCGGTAGGCCGCGGCATCGACCGGCCCCACACCGGCCACGAAGATGACGCTGGCGTTCGACGAGGCGCTGCTGCCGGCCATCACCTGGCAGGTGCTGCGCACCATGGCCTCGACACAGGCGGCCACCACGCGTTCCAGCGGCGTGGGGTCGCCCTTCCTGGCGGCGGCGGCGGCCGCTGCCGAGCCGCTCGGGGCCGCGCTGGAGGGCAGGCCGCCGTCCTTGCAGCCGCTCGCGAAACCTGCGGCGGCCAGGCACACGGCCGCGCAAAGTGCCCGGCGCAACGGGGGCGGGCACTGCCTCAAAGTCGCCACACGCGCCTCCAGGCCGTTGCGAACTCCACGAGGTCGAGAGCAACAATTTCGCCCCGGCGATGCAGCCATCGTGCCTCGCGGCCCAGCACCGCAATCACCGGCATTTGCTCATTCCCACTCAGCATCCACGTTGTCGTCGCCCGGCATTCTGACGGATGCCGTTTACCCCAACATCGGTGCCTTCAAAATCGGCGCCGCTTGGGCGACACTACGCCATGGCCGGCGCTTCGCCACCCCCCGCTCCTCGCCCCTATGGCGCGATCGAATTCGAGCTGACCGATTTCGAAGAGGCGCGGCATGTGCTCGACGATCTGCCGCCTGGGGTGGTCGAGTCCAAGCACCTGCAACCCGGCTACTGGGAGCAGCAGCGCCGCAAGCCGGTGGCCACCGACCGCGCGCTCACCGGCCTGGCGATGGACTGGGTCATCAAGCTGCCGCCCCCGCTGCGCCCGCATGCCACCTGCGAGCAGTTTCCGCGCGTGGTCAATGCCGTGGCGCAGGCCTTCGCCGACCCGGCCTACGGCCTGCAGGTGCTCAACCACATGATCAGCGATTACCGGGGCGGGCGGCGGGGTTTCCCGACCGACGTGCAACGCGAACTCGCCGCGCTCGAAGCGCACTTCCGCGCGGCGCCGGTCGGCAGTTCAGGCGCCTGAAAAGCCGTCGGGGTTGGTCTGCTGCCAGCGCCAGCTGTCGCGGCACATCTCGTCCAGGTTGCGGCGCGCGCGCCAGCCCAGCAGTTCGGCGGCTCGGTGCGGGTCGGCATAGCAGGCCGCCACGTCGCCGGCGCGGCGCGGCTTCAAATCGTAGGGCACCTCCCGTGCACTGGCACGCGCGTAGGCGGCCACCACCTCGAGCACGCTGTGCCCCTGGCCTGTGCCCAGGTTGACGGTGAAGGAACCCGGAGAGTCGAACAGCCGCCGCAGGGCCGCAACATGGCCTTCGGCCAGGTCCATCACGTGGATGTAATCGCGCACGCCGGTGCCGTCTGGCGTGGCGTAGTCGTGGCCGAAGACCTGCAGCCGCTCGCGCCGCCCCACGGCCACCTGGGCCACGTAGGGCATCAGGTTGTTGGGCACCCCGCGCGGGTCTTCGCCGATCTGGCCGCTTTCGTGCGCGCCCACCGGGTTGAAGTAGCGCAGGCAGGCGGTCTGCCATGCCGGCTCGGCGGCGCCCAGGTCGCGCAGGATCTGCTCGCCCATCAGCTTGGTCTGGCCGTAGGGGTTGGTCGCGGCCAGCGGCGCGTCTTCCGGGATCGGCAGGCGCTGCGGCTCGCCGTACACCGTGGCGCTGCTGCTGAAGACGAAGCGCGAGGCGCCGTGGCGGCGCATCGCGTCGCACACCGTCACCAGGCCGCCGAGGTTGTTGGCGTAATAGCGCAGCGGCTGCTGGGTCGATTCGCCGACCGCCTTGGCCGCCGCGAAGTGCACCGTGGCGTCGATCTTGTGGCGGGCGAACACCGCATCGAGCGCCGCGGTGTCGCACACATCGGCCTGCTCGAACGCTGGTGCGTGGCCCAGCAGCGTGCGCAGCCGTGACAGCACGGCCGGGGAGCTGTTGCTGAAGTTGTCGACGCCGACGACGTCGAAGCCCGCCGCCGCCAGGGCCAACCAGGTATGCGAACCGATGTAGCCGGCTGCGCCCGTGAGCAGTACGGTGCGGCTCACGCGTCAGTCGAGTGTGATCTGCCCGAAACAGCTGAAACCGTTGTTCGTGTAGTCCTGTGAACCCGGGCCGCTGGCTGATCGTGTGCCATGGGTGGCACGGCAACCGGCCGAGATGGTGCGGGTGGCCGCCCACCGTGCGCCGAGTGAAAGGGTCGTCGTGTTGTCGCTGCCTTCTGCGCCGGTGAAACCGTCGACCAGGTTGCGGCGCGCGTAGACCACGCCGGCGTCCAAGTTGATCTTGCCGGTGAGTTCGTAAATGGCATTGACAGCCAGCGTGTTGGTGATCTGGCTGAAATCGCTGGCGTTGGAATCGACCAGTTCGAACCCCGAGGGGCCGAAACGCAAGGTCGGCGTGGTGCGCAGGAAGCCGCTTTCCTGGCCGCTGTCACGCGACAGCGTGGTGTTGACGGCGAGCAGGCCGGTCGGCTTCCAGGCCCACGTGAGGTAGCCCGTCAGCCCGTCGAAGTCGGCCGCGGTGGCGCGGTTGTACTCGACCTTGGTTGCCGCGATGCGACCGTTGACGGTGCTGGCCCCGGTGGGCACCCAGGTGGCCGAGAGGTACAGCTCGCGACGCTCGCTCTGGTCGGCCACAGGCTGGCCGAACGCCGGTGCGCCGTACCGCGTGCGGTCGCCTGCGATGCCGGTGCCCAGGCTCAGGATGCCGCTGGGCCGGTAGGTCACGCCGAAGCTGCCGCGGTCTTGCTTGTACTCGCGCGAAGCGTACTCGGGCGCCGAGAAACTGACGCGGCGGTGTCCGCCGGTGGCTTCGAAGCCCAGGATCGTCACCACCCCCAGGCGCACCTTGGCCGAGAGGTCTTCGCTGCGCTCGATGTTGGAGAGGGTGACCGGCACGATGCCGCCGGGGTTGAAGTCCGACTGGCCGCGGTTGGCACTGAACAGCACGTTGCCCGACAGGCGCTCGATCGTCGACCAGTCCAGGCCGGTATCGATCGCGTAGCCGTTGTTGTTGCGCGCTTTCAGGTCGTTGTAGCGGGTGTGCGTGAGGGCCGCGTTGGCGAAGGCGCGCTGGCGGCCGAAATTCAGGTTCAAGCCGCCGCGCAGGGCAGTGGTGGAGGTGATGTCGTCCGACTCGGCGCCGCTGGCCTTGAGCACGTTCGACTGGTAGCCGATGTCCTGGTACAGGCCCACATACCAGGGGCGGTCGGACGACTGGGCGTGCGCCAGGCCGCCAAGCAGCAGGGCGCTGGCGCAGGTGAGGGTGTTGAGGGCTTTGAAGGCGGGCGAACGTCTTGTCATGGGCATCTCCTTAGGACTCAATACGCATTGCGGTCGAAGAACAGCACCCGCACCGTGCGCACGATGATCTGCAAGTCCAGGCCGAGCGACCAGTTGCGCAGGTATTCCAGATCGTATTCGACCCGCGCCTTCATCTTGTCGATCGTCTCGGTTTCGCCACGCAAACCATTCACCTGGGCCCATCCGGTGATTCCGGGCTTGACCTTGTGGCGCACCATGTAGGCCTTGATCAGTTCCCGGTACTGTTCGTTGTGGGCCACGGCGTGCGGGCGCGGGCCGACGATGCTCATACGCCCCTGCAGCACGTTGAAGAACTGCGGCAGTTCGTCGAGCGAGGTGCGGCGCAGGAGGGCGCCGAACGGGGTCACGCGGGCGTCGTCCTTGCGCGCCTGAACCACCACCGAGCCGTTGTCCTGCGTCGTCATCGAGCGGAACTTGTAGACGGTGATCTCGCTGCCGTCCAGGCCGTTGCGCTTTTGCCGGAAGATCACCGGGCCGGGCGAGCTCAGCTTGACGCCGATGGCGATGGCCAGCAGCAGCGGCGAGATCAGCACCAGGATGATCACCGCCAGCACCAGGTCGGAGATGCGCTTGACCAGCTCGTTGGTGCCGGTGAAGGGGGTTTCGCAAATGCCCACCACCGGCACGCCGTTCATGTCCTGCAGGCGGCCCTGGATGATGCTGATGCCGAACACGTCGGGCACGAAGAAGATCGAGGCCGTGGTGCCCTGCACGCTCTCCAGCAGTTCGAGGATGCGCGGCTGCGAGCCGAGCGGCAGCGTGATGTAGACCTCCTTCACGCTGTGCAGCCGGATGTAGGCCGCCGCCTCCTTCAGGCTGCCCAGCAGCTTGTCGGAGGCGTCTTCGTGGATGCGCTCGTCGCCCCGGTCGTCGAACCAGCCCAGGAAGTCGCGGCCTTCCTCCCGGTTGCCCAGCAACGCACGGGCCACCTTGGCGCCCAGGGGGCCGGCCCCGACGACGATGGCGCTCGAGCGCAGCGCCGGGCGGGCTGCGCGCCGGCGCAGGATCGTGCGCCCGATCGCCACGGCCGTCCACTGCAGCAAGGGCGTCAGCAGCGCCCAGGTGAGCAAGACTTCTTGCTCGAAATAGTGAAGGCTGTTGGTGGCATAGCCGCACAGCGCCAGGATCCCGAGCAGCGAGATCCAGGAGATCACGATGTCGGTGGCCGCGTTCAGCAGCTTGTCCTTGAAGCGGTTGCGCCCCGGAAACGTGAGCGCGTACACCAGCAGGCACAGCGTCAGGTCCGAACGCAGCACCGGCTCTTCGTAGGCCAGCGTCGTCAACAGGAACACCACCACCGTGATGGTCGGCTCCATGAAAGCCGCGATCAGCGAGGTGACGGACTGGGGCGCACTGAAAAAGGCGCGGTTGTAGCTGCGGTCTTCGAACATCGAGGCAGGGATTGTCCTGCAAGGCTTCGGCGCGCCCTGCGCGCATCCGCACAATGGTGGACGGCTGCCTACAATTCGTGCAAATGTTGCAATCAATCCTTGCCAGCGTCGGCGATGCCACGCTGCAGCGCGCCGTGCTGTGGGTCAACCACCTGCTGACGGCGGAGCCCGTGGCCCGCGAACGTCTGCAGCCGCATGCCGGCAAGCACCTGCGGCTCGAACTGACCGACTGGCCCTCGGCGCTGCCCGCGCCGCCGCCCGCCCGCCTGACGGTGACGCCGGCGGGGCTGTTCGAGGCCGCCGACACCGAGGCCGCCAGCGCCGGGGCCGCAGCGCTGCCACCGGCCGATCTGGTGCTGCGCATCGCCGCGTCCGATCCGGTGGGGTGGCTGGTCGCGCTCACCCGCGGTGAGCGGCCCGCGGTCGACGTCCAGGGCGACGCCCAGCTGGCCGGTGAGTTGCAATGGTTGGCGGCCAACCTGCGTTGGGACGCCGAAGGCGACCTGGCACGCTTCACCGGCGGGCCGGTGGCCCACCAGCTCGCCTCGCTGGGGCGCACGCTGCGCGACGGATTGCGGCGCTGGAGCCCCCCGGCGCCCGACGACCCGCGCCGGCCATGACGCAGCTGCTGCGTCTGGCCGTCATTGCCTTCACCCTGCTGCGCTTCGGCGTCGATGACATCGCGCTGTCCGGCCTGCGCCGCGGCGGGCTGCGCACGCTCTCGCGCCTGGCCAAGCTGGGCCGCAGCTACAGCGAGCCGCGCGGCGTGCGGCTGCGGCAGGCCCTCGAGCGCCTGGGCCCCATCTTCGTCAAGTTCGGCCAGCTCCTGTCGACCCGGCGCGACCTGCTGCCGCTGGACGTGGCCGACGAGCTGGCCAAGCTGCAAGACCGCGTGCCGCCTTTTCCCGGCGAGCACGCGATCGCACTGATCGAAAGGGCCTTCGGCAAGCCCATCGATGCGGTGTTCGCGAACTTCGACGTGGAGCCGGTGGCCAGCGCCTCGATCGCCCAGGTGCACTTCGCCACCCTGCACGGCGGACGCGAGGTGGCGGTGAAGGTGCTGCGGCCGGGCATGCTCGCGGCGATCGAGAGCGATCTGGCATTGCTGCGGCGTCTGGCCGGCTGGATCGAGCGCAGCAGCGTCGACGGCAAACGCCTGAAGCCGCGCGAGGTGGTGGCCGAATTCGACGTCTACCTGCACGACGAGCTTGACCTGGTGCGCGAGGCGGCCAACGGCGCGCAGCTGCGCCGCAACATGGCGGGGCTGGCGCTGGTCGAGGTGCCCGAGATGGTGTGGGACCTGTGCACGCCCGGGGTGATGGTCATGCAGCGCATGCACGGTCTGCCGATCAGCCAGACCGAGGCGCTGCGTGCGGCTGGCATCGACCTGCGCAAGCTCGCGCGCGACGGCGTGACGATCTTCTTCACGCAGGTGTTCCGCGACGGCTTCTTCCATGCCGACATGCACCCGGGCAACATCCGCGTGAGCATCGAGCCGGCCACCTTCGGCCGCTACATCGCGCTCGACTTCGGCATCGTCGGCACCCTCACCGACAAGGACCGCGACTACCTGGCGCAGAACTTCACCGCCTTTTTCCGGCGCGACTACAAACGCGTGGCGATGCTCCACCTCGAGAGCGGCTGGGTGCCTGCCAGCACGCGGGTCGATGCCCTCGAAAGCGCGATCCGCACCGTCTGCGAGCCGCTGTTCGACCGGCCGCTGAAGGACATCTCGCTCGGGCAGGTGCTGCTGCGCCTGTTCCAGACCTCGCGCCGCTTCAATGTCGAGATCCAGCCCCAGCTCGTGCTGCTGCAGAAGACCCTGCTCAACATCGAAGGCCTGGGCCGCCAGCTCGACCCCGACCTCGACCTTTGGAGCACGGCCAAGCCGTTCCTGGAACGCTGGATGAACGAGCAGATCGGCTGGGTCGGCCTCACCGACCGGCTCAAGGACGAGGCCCCGCGCTATGCCCAGCTGTTGCCCGAGTTGCCGCGGCTGCTGCACGCGGCGCTGCAGCGGCGCGAGGAATCCCCGGCGATGCTGGCCCTGCTCGAAGAGCAGCGCCGCACCAACCGCATGCTGCGCGCTGCGTTGTGGGTCGGTTTCGGGTTCGCCGCGGGGCTGCTGGTGGCGCAGTTGCTGATGCGCTTCGCACCGCTGTGGCACTGACCTAAACTTAGTCGCCATCACCCACCCCACCTGCGGAGTTCGACGTGCTGATCGCCTTCGTCATCGCCTACCTGCTGGTCACCATCGCCATCGGCCTCGTGGCGGCGCGCCGCGTCCATGGTTCGAAAGACTTCCTGGTCGCCGGCCGCTCGCTGCCGCTGTACATGAACGTCGCGACGGTGTTCGCCACCTGGTTCGGCGCCGAGACGGTGCTGTCGGTGTCGTCGACCTTTGCCAAGGACGGCTTGAACGGCATCCCGGGCGACCCCTTCGGCGCATCGCTCTGCCTGGTGATCGCGGCACTGCTGTTCGCCAAGCTGTTCTACCGCATGAACCTGCTGACGATCGGCGACTTCTACAAGCAGCGCTACGGCAAGGGCGTCGAAGTGCTCACCAGCGTGGCCATCGTGCTCAGCTACCTGGGCTGGACCTCGGCCCAGATGACCGCGCTGGGGCTGGTCATCGCCACGCTGTCGGGCGGGGCGGTCGACCTCAGCACCGGCATCATGCTCGGCGCGGCGGTGGTGGTGGTCTACACCATCT
The DNA here is from genome assembly GCA_011390055.1 of Burkholderiales bacterium. Lineage (GTDB taxonomy): Bacteria > Pseudomonadota > Gammaproteobacteria > Burkholderiales > Burkholderiaceae_C > CADEEN01. The sequence continues at coordinate 9,076 of JAABTC010000038.1, forward strand.
TCGGCGGCATGTGGTCGGTGGCCTTCACCGACCTGTTCCAGACCATCGTGATCCTGGTCGGCCTGACGCTCGTCGCGTTCCTGGTCGGCGACCTGGCCGGCGGTGCCGGCAACGTCATCGCCCAGGCCGCCGCCGAGGGCAAGCTGACGATGTTCCCGGCCGACATGGACGCGGCGGCGTGGTGGGCGATGGCCGGTGCGTTCTTCGCCTTCGCCTTCGGCTCGGTGCCGCAGCAAGACGTGTTCCAGCGCATGACCAGCGCCAAGGACGAGAAGACGGCGGTGCGCGGCACGTTGATCGGCGGGCTGGTCTATTTCTGCTTCGCTTTCGTGCCGATCTTCATCGCCTACGCGGCGCTGGTGACCGACCCGGCGATGAAGGCCCTGTTCGAATCGGACGACGCGCGCGAAGTCCAGCGCATCCTGCCCGAACTGGTGCTCGGCAAGATGCCGCTGTGGGCCCAGATCATGTTCTTCGGCGCGCTGCTGTCGGCCATCCTGTCGACGGCCAGCGGCGCACTGCTGGCACCCACGGCCCTCTTCACCGAGAACGTGCTGCGGCCCTTCGTGCCGCGCATGAGCGACCGGCAGTTCCTGCTCACGCTGCGCATCATCCTGGTCACTTTCACGGCCGGCGCGTTGCTGTTCGCGTTGAACAGCCGCAGCACGATGTACGAGATGGTGCAGAACGCCTACAACGTGACGCTGGCCGGTGCCTTTGTCCCGTTGGTGGCGGGCGCGTACTGGAAGCGCGCCACGACGCAGGGTGCGTTGTTCTCGATCGTCCTGGGCATCGGCACCTGGCTGGCCGCCAACCAGGTCGCGGCCGAGGCCCTGGTGCCGCCGAACCTGGTTGGCTTCTTCGCCTCGGTGGCCGGCATGCTGCTGGGGTCGCTGGTGCCGCAGGTCATCGCCAACCGCGGCCACTCGATCGAAGCGGCCATCCGCGCCGGGCAACACCCGCAGCACCACCCACGGCCGCACGCCAAGCCGCACTGAAACGGTTTCGGGTCACGAGCCCATGCACCCCGTTTGGGGTGAGGTATCGAAGCCGCGTGCGCGCCCCTCCTTCGATACCTCAGGACGAACGGCGGGTGCACCCTTCGATACCTCAGGGCGAACGGGGATCGAGCTCAGGGCGAGCGGAACAGGCGCTCTCTCTATAATGCGCGGTTACGTTTTCCAAGGTTGACCGATGCCGATCTACGCCTATCGCTGCGCCGCCTGCGGGCACACGAAAGACGTGCTGCGCAAGATTTCCGATCCGCCGCTGGCCGATTGCCCTGCCTGCGGCGCGCCGCGTTTCGAGAAACAGGTCACCGCGGCCGGCTTCCAGTTGAAGGGCTCGGGCTGGTACGCGACCGACTTCCGCAACCCACCGGCAGCGGCCTCCAAACCAGGGGCCGACGGCGCCAAGGCCGAAACCGGCGATGCGTCGAAGACGCCGGCCGAGGGTGCAGCGCCGGCCCCGGCGGTGACCCCGGCCGCAGCGACTGCCGCTCCGGCTGCGGCCACCAACACGAAGCCCGCAGCCTCAGGTTCGCCGACCCAGGCCACTTGAACGCGCAGCATCGGCCATGAAGAAATACATCGTCGCCGGCCTCTTGGTATGGCTGCCACTGGCCGTGACCGTCTGGCTCCTGCCCACCGTTCTCGGCATGGTCGACGGGATCTTCGGCTGGCTGCTCAGCGGCA
>JAABTC010000381.1 GCA_011390055.1 Burkholderiales bacterium
CCGGCGCGCACGCGTCGCGTGGTCACGATCGGCACGCCCTTCAACTCGGCGCAGGACAGCACCAACGTCGAGTGGCTCTTCAAGCTGCTCAACGGCAGCGCCGTCCCCACGCGCGCGCTGCAGCGCCGTCTGGCCCGCCCGCCGCCCGTGCCCACCACGTCGATCTACAGCCGCAACGACGGCGTGGTGGCGTGGCAGGCCTGTCGGCACGGCCGCCGGCACGCCCACGTGGACGAGATCGAGGTGCACGGCAGCCACCTGGGCATGGGATGGAACGCGGACGTGCTTCACCTCGTGTCCGATGCGTTGATGCGACCGCGCTAGCCCGGATATTTCACCGTACCCCGTAGAAGCGAGGACGGCATTGCCCTTTGAGTGCCCGTTGATCGAGGTGTCGAATCTTGATGAGCGAGCGGGCAATGCCGAAGCCAAACTGTACCGAGGAAATTGATCCTGGAACGATCGAGTTCGGCCGTCTTGGCCGACGAGTTGTGCAGGGCCGCTTCGACGGCGGCAGCATGACCAGCGACGCCGGCGTCATGCTGCTCGGCGCGGTGGATCGCAAGCTCGGATTGATCGAAGCGGCGTCGCTGTGCATTGCCGACCCGCGCAGCCCGCTGCTGATCAAGCACGGTGTGCGCGACATGCTGCGCCAGCGCGTGTACGGCTTGGCGCTGGGCTGGGAAGACTTGAACGACCACGGCGCGCTGCGCCAGGACGTGGCCATGCAAACCGCCGTGGGCGTGGAGCGCGAGGTCGCCAGCGCGCCTACGCTGTGCCGGCTGGAGAAGTGGGCCGACCGGGCCACGGCGTGGCGTTTGCACCAGGTGCTGGCCGATCAATTCATTGCCAGCTTCGACAGCGCGCCCGAGGAGTTGGTGCTCGACTTCGATGCCACCGACAACCCGCTGCACGGCCAGCAGGAGGGCCGCTTCTTCCACGGCTACTACGACAGCTACTGCTACTTGCCGCTGTACGTGTTCTGCGGCCAGCAGTTGCTGTGCGCCTACCTGCGCCCCAGCCGCATAGATGGCGCGCAGCACGCCGCGGCGATCCTCAAGCTGCTGGTGCGTCGGTTGCGCCAGCAGTGGCCCGACGTGCGCATCGTCTTGCGCGGCGACTCGGGCTTTTGCCGCCAGCGCATCATCAACTGGTGCGAGCGCTCGGGCGTGCACTACATCGTCGGCCTGGCGCGCAACGCTCGCCTGCAGGCGCAGGTCGAGTACGCGCAACTGGCGCTGAAGGATCAGTACGAGCACAGCGGCGTCAAGCAGCGCCTGGTGGATGAGTTCAACTACGCCGCGCAGAGCTGGGCGCACGAGCGGCGCGTGATCACGCGGCTGGAATGGGGCGAGCAGGGCTGCAACCCGCGCTTCATTGTCACCAACCTCGATGGGCCTGCGCAGACACTGTACGACGAGCTGTACTGCCAGCGCGGCGAGGCCGAGAACCGGATCAAGGAGGCACAGGTGGGCCTGTTCGCCACGCGCACGAGTTGCCACGTCATGCGCAGCAACCAGCTGCGCATGCTGCTGGCCGCGCTGGGCTATGTGCTCATCGAGCGCTTGCGCGCGCTGGCCTTGCAGGGCACGGCGCTGGCGTCGGCCCAGGTCGACACCTTGCGCATCAAGCTGCTCAAGGTGGCTGCGGTGGTCACGCGCAACACGCGGCGCATTCGTCTGTACCTGGCCTCGCACTGGCCCAGCGCGCAGGTCTTCGCGCACGCGATGAGCCAGCTGCGTTCGCCCTGAACTTCATACAGCGCCTGGCCTGCGCGATGACACAAGATTGGCCCGCAACCCAAGCCGGGGCGGGGGTTGTCACCTGCTGATCGCGCTCAATGCACGTCACCACCAACGCAATGCGCCCCGGCCCGGCCCGCCCACCCCTTCAACGCCTCGCGCAATGCCCTTCAAGACCCACAGTGGTCGTTGCGTGAAATATCCGGGCTAGGACTCGCCGTGCATGTGGCGTGGCACGATCGCCGCGCTCGCCGTGGCACTGTGAAGCGGAGTTGGGGTCGGCGTCTGAAGACCTCGGGTTGTGCTCGCGCTCAGGGCGAACTGCCGCGCTGCCGCTGCTCGAACTCGCGCCGCGCGCGGATGTAGTGATTGCCGCATTCGATCAACTGCTGCGGCGACGGGTTGCCTTCGCACTCGGCAGGGCGGCGGTAGTGGCGGGCCCATTCGCGTTCGATGCGTTGCGGCGCGGCGGACGCCGCGCCGGCTCGCGCTGCGGGAGGCGCCACGGCCGCAGGCGTCCGCACGGGCGCGAGCTCATCGACTGCAGCAGGCGCTGACGCTGCCCTCTCCACCGCCGCCGGCGCCGAAGCCGCCTCGGCCCTCGCGCGCGCACTCGCGGCCCCCGCCGGCCCTGCTGAGGGGGCCGGCCATTCCGGCGCACGTCCCACCTCGCGCCACCCGTCCCCCGCCGGCATCGCCAGCAGCAGCACGGCCGCCGCCACCGCAGCGCCCACAGCGGCGCCCACCGCGAACATGGCCCAGCCCCGGCGCGGGCCTGTCGCAGCGGGAGGCGTGGCCGCGGCCCGCTCCCAGTCGCTGTCGCTGAAGTTCAGGGGTCAATCCTCCAGCTCGGCCTTGGCCATCTCCACGTCAAGCCGCTCCATCGCGTCGATCGGCTCGCACGCGGCGGCCTGCGCATACAGCGCCTCGGCCTGCTTCATCTTCTTCTCGCCCTCCAG
>JAABTC010000382.1 GCA_011390055.1 Burkholderiales bacterium
CGACCTCGCCTTCAGCGACATCTGGGCCGACACCGCCAAGGCCGGCATCCAGGCGCGCGCGCCGATCAACGTGCGCTACGCCGGCAATGCCAACCCAGCCGACGATCTGGCCACGCCCGCACCGGTGAACGGCATCATCAACTACCCCGATCACATCGCGCCGATCTGGTCGCGCGTGCGCGGCACGGCAGGCGCTGCCACCTGCACCGGCTGCCATGCCGACCCGGCCAAGCTCGACCTGCGTGCGAGCTTCGGCGGCAGCGGCCGCATGGTCTCGTACGACGAACTGCTGATCGGCGACCCGCTCATCGACCCCGCCACGGGCCAGCCCCGGATGCGGCTCGAAGAAGGCGTGCCGGTGATCGAGCGTGGCCCGGCCCTGGTGGAGCCGATGGCCAGCGGCGCCGACGGCATCGCGCGCTCGAGCCGCCTGACCGAAATCCTGTTCGGCGAGACGCTGAAGGCCGGCGCCGACGCGCGCACCGCGCACCCCAACCCACCGGCGGGCGCACCGAACCATGCCAGCTTGCTGAACGCGGCCGAACGACGGCTCGTGACGGAGTGGATGGACCTCGGCGGCCAGTACATGAACGATCCGAGCAAGAGCCCGAACGTGCGCCGCGTCGCGGCGCTCAGCGAAGCCAGCTTCCTGGCCAACGTGCAGCCGGTGCTGCAGAGCACCTGCGCCGGCTGCCATGCGCCGACCGGCAGCTCGGGCGCCGCGCAAACCGGCAGCACCTTCCTGCGCAACCGCTTCGTGCTGACGGGCAGTGCCGAGGGCGACTACAACGTGACGCTGACGATGGTCACCGACACCTGCAACGCCGTGGCCAACCCGCTGCTGCGCCGCCCGTCGACGGTGCCGCACCCGGCCGGCGCGACCACCCAGGCCACACCGGTGCTGGCACCGGCCAGCGCGGGCTACGCGGCGATCGCGAGCTGGATCTCGTCGGGGTGCACGCCGTGAACCCTCGAAACTTTCCACGTCATCCATTCGGCACGCAGGTGGCGCTGGGCGCTGCCCTGCTGCTTTCGATCGCAGGATGCGGCGGGGGTGGCAGCAACCCCCTGTCGAACCCGCCCTCGGTCGAAAACCCGGCGGCCATCGGCGGGCGGAAGCTGTCGTTCGTCTACTTCCAGAAGTGCATCAACCCGATCCTGCTCGCGTCGCTGCAGATCAACCAAGGGGGTGTCGTCTCGACCAACACCTGTGCCTCGTCGGGCTGCCACGACAACAGCACCGGCACCGGCGGCGCGCTGCGCGTCGTGCAGAGCGCGCAGCCTGTCGACCTCGCGAACCCGGCGAACACCCCCGACGCCGTGCGCGCAAGCGACATGTACAAGAACTTCTACTCGTCGCAAGGTTCGGCCGTGATCGGCACGCCGCTGCAGAGCCGGCTGCTGACCAAACCCCTCACGCTGAACGTGCTGCACGGCGGTGGCGTGGTTTTTGCTGATCAGAGCGATGCGAACGCGCGCCGCATCGCCTACTGGATCAGCCGTCCGATGCCGCAGGGCCAGGACGAATTCAGCAGCGCGGCCGACAGCATGTTCACCCCGGCCGATCCGGCCACGGGAGCCTGCAACAGCCTGTGAGCCACGCGATACGAATGACCACAACGATGACCTTTGCGCGCTGCTTCACCGCCCTTTCCTGTCTGCTCGCGCTGGCAGGGCCCGCGCACGCGCAGCAGCCGGCGGCGGCTGCAGGTGCCGGCCCGGCCATCGTCAGTGAACAACTCACGGTTTCCGATCCCTTCCTCGAGATGCGCACCGGACCGGGCCGCGGCTACCCGGTGTTCTTCGTCGTCGCACGCGGGCAGGCGGTCGTGGTCGAGCTGCGTCACACCGACTGGTACAAGCTGCGCGCCGAAGGCGGGCAGATCGGCTGGGTGCATCGCAAGCAGCTCGAGACCACGCTCACCGCAGCGGGCAGCAGCAAGACCTTTCGCGACATCGCACTCGACGACTACCTGTCACGCCGCGTGCAGATGGGTGCCGCCTGGGGCCGCTTCAAATCCGAGCCGATGCTCAAGGTGTACGCGAGCTACAAGCTGAGCGACACGCTGTCGCTCGAAGGCGATCTCGGCCAGGTGCAGGGCGTGTTCTCGGGCACCAACTTCTGGCATGTCGGCCTGCACAGCGAGCCCTGGAGCGACCAGCGCCTCTCGCCCTTCTTCGGGGCCGGCGTCGGCCAGTTCAAGAACTTCCCCAACCAGAGCCTGGTCGGCGCGACCAACACCGACGCCAAGCTCGCTCACGCGATCGTCGGCGCACGCTGGCACCTCACCGAACGCTTCGTGCTGCGCGCCGACTGGGCGATCTACACCGCCTTCGTCTCCGACCAGCGCAGCACCGAGTACCGCGCCGTGACGGCCGGCGTGTCCTTCTTCTTCTGACCCTGCGAGCCCCACCGATGAACAACAAACTCTCGATCGCTGTCGTGACCCTGGCCACCCTGGCCGCCACGGGCGCGCTGGCCCAGCAGGCCATCGTCCCCGAGGTCGAGCGCCGCGAAGTGAAGCTGCCCAAGTTCCCGTCGAAAGACATTGCGGTGGGCCTGTTCGCCGGCACCTACGCGACGCAGAACTTCGGCGCCGCGCCGGTGGTCGGCGCACGGTTGGGCTACCACATCACCGAAGACTGGTTCGTCGAAGCCACGCTCGGCCAGAGCAAGGTCAGCGACGAAGCCTTCCGACA
>JAABTC010000383.1 GCA_011390055.1 Burkholderiales bacterium
TTTGTAGCTGCGCAGCAGCCGGTCGGCTTCCGCCTGTGCATCCTTCATCGCCTGCGCCGGCGTCCTGGTGCCGGTGAGCGCCGCCTGCAGGCCGTCGTTCAGTGCCTTGGTGACGCGCTGGTTGTCGTGCGTCGAGAACTCGGCCAGCGCGAAGGGCAGTTGGTCGCGGGCGACCAGCGCCGGCGGGAACTCGGCGCCGTACTTCTTCAGCGCCGCGGTGTTGTAGGCCGCTTCGCTGACTGCCACGTAGCCAGTGTCCATGCTCCATTTGGCCGCACGCTCGGGCTGGGTGATCCACTTCGCGAACTTGAACGCGGCTTCCTGTTGCGCCGGCGTGGCCTTCTTGAAGATGTAGAAGTTGCCGCCCCCGGTCGGCGAGCCGCGTTTCTTGCCGGCGGGCAGCATCGCGACGCCGAAGTCGAACTTGGCGTTGGTGCGCACGTTGGTCAGGTTGCCGGTCGTCGTCCACATCATCGCGACCTTCTTCTCGAAAAAGTCTTTCGGCGTCGTGCCCCACTCGACGATGCCGCTCGGGTGCACGCCCTGCTTGGTCAGGTCGACCCAGTACTGCAGGGCCTCGATGACCGCGGGGTCGTCGAACTTCACGGCATTGCCGGTGTCGTTGGCCATCGACACGCCGTTCTGGATCGCCAGGCCCTGGAACAGCCAGTAAGGGAAGCCGCTCGACGGGATCTGGATACCGTACTGCGTGACCTTGCCCGACGCGTCCTTCACGGTCAGCTTCTTCGCCGCGTCGGCCATCTCGGCCCAGGTGGCCGGCGGCTTGTTCGGGTCGAGGCCGGCGGCCTTGAACAGCTCCTTGTTGTAGTACAGCACCACGGTCGAGCGCTGGAACGGGATGCCCCAGGTCTTGCCGCCGGTCTGGCTGTTCAGCATGAAGGCCTTGTAGAAGCCGCCGAGCCAGGCGCGGTCGTCCGCGGTCTTGACAAAGTTGTCGATCGGCACGATCGCGTCCTCGTCGATCAGCGTGAACATGTCGGTCGACAGCAGCACCGAGGTCACCGGCGGGTTGCCCGACTTGTGCGCCGTGAGGGCCTTGACGATGGTGTCTTGGTAGCTGCCGGCATAGATCGGCGTGACTTTCAGGCCCGGATGCTCCTTGCCGAAATCGGCCGCGTACTCGTCGATGATCTTCGTGATCGGCCCGCCCACGGCGACCGGGAAGAAGAACGAGATCTCCGTCGGCGCCTGGGCCTGCGCGCCGAGCGTGACAGCGCCGATCGCCGCGGCGGCCAGCAGGTGGTTGAAGGTCTTGCGTTGCATCTTGCAGCTCCTCGTGGGAAGGGTTGAGGGGAAAGGGATCAGGCGACGCGTGCGCCGAGCGAATCGAAAAAATGCTCGTCCTGCGCTGTCCAGGCCAGGCCGACCGCGGCGCCTTCGGCCAGGCGGGTCTTGCCTTCGGCGCGCACGGTCACCAGCTCGCTGCCGACGGCGCAGCGCAGCACCAGGTCCGCGCCCAGGTATTCGAGGCTCTTGACGGTGGCCGGCACGCTGCCGCCGAGCGAAACCGATTCAGGGCGGATGCCGAGCGTCGCGGCGGGCTGGCGCACGACGACGCTGCTGCCGGCGATGCGGCCCTGGTCGAGCTTGAGCAGGTTCATCGCCGGCGTGCCGATGAAGCGCGCGGCGAAGGTGGTGGCCGGCATCGCATACAACTCGCGCGGCGCGGCGTTCTGCTCGATGCGGCCCTGGTTCAACAGCACGACACGGTCGGCCATGCTCATCGCCTCGGTCTGGTCGTGCGTGACGTAGACCACCGTGAGTCCCAGACGCTGCTGCAGTTCGCGCAGCTCGTGGCGCATCTCCTGGCGCAGTTGCGCATCCAGGTTCGACAGCGGTTCGTCCATCAGGCACACCTTGGTCTGCGCAACCAGGGCGCGGCCGAGTGCGACACGTTGCTGCTGGCCGCCCGAGAGCTGCGACGGCTTGCGATCGAGCAGCGGCGTCAGGCCCAGCAGCGCCGCGGCGTCCTGCAAACGGCGCGCGGCTTCGCTACGCTCGACCTTGCGCACCGACAGGCCGAAGCCGATGTTCTGCGCCACGCTGAGATGCGGAAAGAGGGCGTAGTTCTGGAACACCATCGCGATGCCCCGCCCGGCCGGCGGCGCGTGCGTGACGTCGACCCCGTCGACGAAGACCTGGCCGCTGGTGGCCGACTCGAGCCCCGCGATGATGCGCAGCGTGGTCGACTTGCCGCAGCCCGAAGGGCCGAGCAGCACGCAGAAGCTCGCCGGCTCGATCTCGAGGTTGATGCCGTCGAGTGCCTTGGTTCCGGCTTCGGCCCAGTGCTTGTGGATGTTGACCAGGCGGATCGATGACATGGGGTGCGGGCAGCGAGTGAGTTTGACAGCGCTCGATGTCAATGAGCCGACAGCCCCGACCCAAGCGCGTGGGCCGAGAACGGCGCCAGCATGGCGTGCAGCTCGGCATGGAGCGCGGGGTTGGCGGCCAGACTCTCCCGGCTTCCGAGGCAGGCCGTGTTGCCGCTGAAATCGGTCACCGTGCCGCCAGCCTCGGCCACCAGCAGGCCGCCGGCCGCGACGTCCCAGGCGTTGAGGCCGAGATCGAACTGCGCATCGCACTGCCCGGCCGCAACCCAGGCCAGGTCGAGCGCCGCCGAGCCCGATCGGCGGATCGCGTGCGCGCGTTGCAGCACGGCGCCGAGCAGCTGCATCGAGC
>JAABTC010000384.1 GCA_011390055.1 Burkholderiales bacterium
GTTTGCGGACTTGGCAGGGTGCATCGATGCAATCAATTCCGACTTGACGGTCCTGGTGGAAACGGCCAAACGCACCCGCCCCGGATCGGAGAACCTATTCGCTGCAGTGCTCTACGACCGGTCAGCGTGGGAGCGTGTCACGCAGGGCATCGATCGGTGGGGCCGACAGCAGAGGCCCTGAGGTCAGTTTGCCTTGACCCTGGCGCGATGTGTGGTGCACGGAAATGCCATTCAAAAATCAATCGATGGGCCTCCCCAGCTATCGTCTCGCGGTCTGGCCCGTGCGAGCGCCTCAGCAGCACTGAGCCAACCACCACAGGCATTCCTTCCCGGTCTGCGACGCCAGTAGTTCAGCAACCCCTTGCACTTTGCGTAGAAGCCAAAGAAGCGCAGTACGTCCACACGTTGGGATGCCGTGAGAGGGTGCTGGCTGCAGACCAGTTTGTCGTCCTGCAGGCCGCGGTCGATCAAGGTAACAGCGCCCCAAACACGAAGACAAGTTCTCGTACCCGCAGCGAGCCGGGGTCCCAGCACAACCGCGTCGAGAAGATCGCCTTCAAGGCCAAGCATGGTCGGCACGGAGCCGTAGTTGAACGGGCATGGCAGTGGTGAAAGAAAATCCAGCTGCCCAGTGGAACCGCGCTTGACGAAGCTCCACCGCGGGACTTCGATGGTCACTTCGACAAAGGGCGCCTCGCTCGCTGCTGACTGCATGTCGTAGACCGTAGCACGCGACCATAGCTGCTGAACCGAAGGCCACGAGGAACTGCCGACTGGTTCACCACCCAAGTGGCAAAGGTGGGAAATTCGCTGGAGGCCACCCCCATTGAAGAGGCATGCGCATCGCCCTTTTCCCTGCGCCTGTATCACTGCCCTAATATAAGGAGACCCCTACCCGAACGTCTTCAACCTGGTGTGCTCGCACGCCTTCACACCGTTCCGGCGCTTGCCGCCGTAGCAGAGCGCGTGGAACACGCTCTGCTTCGGGTCGGGTTGGAACACGCGTGGCGGGGCTTCGCGTGGTCCAGGCTGCGGCGGCTGGCGCACCAGCCGTGGGGGTCTGCCGCCGCGGATGTCTGCGGCGGCGCCCGCGCGGGCGCGCTTCAGCAGCCGACCGCCTGGCCGTCGCGGCGGTGGTCGGAGCCGGCGGCGTAGGCCACCTCGGCACCGTCGCCGAGGCGCACCGCGAGCTGGGCGCTGCCGAAGTCGAGGTTACCCGGCGGCGCGACCTGCGGCTTGTGGCCCAGCGCCGCGAGCCCTTCGACCACGACGGCGGGCACGGTCGGCTCCAGCGTCAGCGCGCACTCGTCGTTGATACGCCAGCGCGGCGCGTCCGAGCAGGCCTGCGGGTTGAGGCCCTCGGCCACGTGGCGCAACACCATCTGCACGTGGCCCTGGGCCTGCATGTTGCCGCCCATGACACCGAAGGCCATCACGGGGCGCCCACTGCGGCTGAGGAAAGCCGGAATGATGCTGTGCAGCGGCCGCTTGCCACCGCCCACCTGGTTCGGATGGCCGGCGGTGGTGACGAAGCCCATGCCGCGGTTGTGCAGCGCGATGCCGGTGCCCGGCACCACCACGCCGGAGCCGAAGCCCTTGTAGTTGGACTGGATGAAGGACACCATGCGGCCCTGGGCGTCGGCGGCGCACAGATACACCGTACCGCCGGAGGCCGGCTGGCCCGGCGGAGGGTCGCCGGCGCGCTTCGGGTCGATCCGGCGGGCGCGCTCGCGCAAGTAGCCGGGATCGAGCAGCTGGGCGGTCGTCACCTGCATGGCCGCCGGGTCGCCGACATGGGCGTGCAGGTCGGAAAAGGCGAGCCGCATCGCCTCGATCTCGAGGTGCATGCGCGCAGCGCTGCCCGGTGCGGTTTCGGCATAGGCCGGCAGGGCCTCCAGGATGCCGAGCGCCATCAGGGCCGCCACCCCCACACCGTTGGGCGGGATCTCATGGACTTCGTGACCGGCATAGCCGATGCGGATCGGCTCGACCCATTCGCAGCGGTGCGAGGCCAGGTCGCGCGCGGACAGCGCCGCGCCATGTTCGGCGGCGAATGCGACAACCGCCTGGGCCAGCCGGCCGTGGTAGAAGCTCTCGCCGCGCGTGCGTGCGATCTCTTCCAACGTAGCCGCCTGTTCGGAAAAGCGCCACAGCTCACTCACCCGCGGGGCACGTCCGGCCACGGTGAAAGCGCTGAAACCGGGCTGCCGCCCCAGCTGCTCGACGCCTTGCGCCCACTGGCGGGCGATCACCGGGCTGACCGGGAAGCCGTCGTTCGCATGGCGGATCGCATCGGCGAACAGGTCCTCGAACGGCAGGGCGCCGAAGCGCTGCGACAGCGCCACCCAGCCGGACACCGCGCCCGGGACGGTCACGCTCTCCCAGCCGACGCGCGGCATCTGCTCCAGCCCGGCGAAGCGCTGTGCGCTCCAACCCTGCGGCGCCCGGCCGGAGGCATTCAGGCCATGCAATGACTGGCCATCCCACACCAGCGCAAAGGCGTCGCCGCCGATGCCGTTCATGGTTGGCTCGACCACGGTCAGCGTGATGGCGGCGGCCAGAGCGGCATCGATCGCGTTGCCGCCGCGCGCGAAGGCCGCCGCGCCGGCCTGTGCCGCCAGCGGCTGCGAGGTGGCGACCACGTTGCGTCCGAGCACCGGCTGCCGGCCGGACGGATAAGGTAGATCCCAGTTCATTCG
>JAABTC010000385.1 GCA_011390055.1 Burkholderiales bacterium
CCACCTGACCCGAAAGAGCACCATGCACCGTTTGCTGATTCTGCTCGCCCTGCTGGCGAGTCTGTTCTCCCTCCCCGGCCACGCGGCCGACCCGATCGATCCGCGCAAGGCGTTTGCGATGAGCGCGCGTGCGCTCGATGCGCAGACCGTGGAGGTGGTATTTACCGTCGCCAAGAATTACTACCTTTACGGTGACAAGTTCCGTTTCTATGCCGACCCGGAGAGCTTCGTCCTGGGCACACCCGAGCGCCCGCCCGGCAAGCTGAAGACGGACGAGTTCTTCGGCGAGGTTGAAACCTATCGCGGCACCCTCCGCATCCTGGTTCCGGTGACCGCGCCAGAAGGAGTGACCCGGTTCACCCTGACCGTGAGCAGCCAGGGCTGCTGGGATGGCGGCATCTGCTATCCGCCGACCGAGCAGACCGCCGCCATCGATCTGGGCGTCATTGCTGCCCCGGCCGCCACCAGCATGCTCGATCGTGCGCTAGGCGGCGCCAGCACCAGCGCGGGCAGTACCGATGGCAGTGGCGACGAGAGTGGTCGCATCGCCGGCCTGCTCAAGGACGCCAGCGTGTCGCTGGTGCTGGTGAGCTTTTTCGGTTTCGGCCTGCTGCTCGCATTTACGCCGTGCACCTTCCCGATGATTCCGATCCTGTCCGGCATCATCGTCGGCCACGGTCACCACATCTCGCGCGGACGCGCCTTCCTGCTGTCGCTGGTCTATGTGCTCGGCATGGCGGTGACCTATGCCGCGGCCGGGGTCGCGGCCGGGCTCAGCGGCACCCTGCTGGTGGCGGCGCTGCAGAACGTGTGGGTGCTGTCGGCGTTCGCGCTGGTGTTCGTGGCCTTGTCGCTGTCGATGTTCGGCTTCTACGAGTTGCAGCTGCCGTCGTCGATGCAGAGCAAGCTCGCCGATACCGCCAGCCATAGCAAGGGCGGCCAGCTCGGCGGGGTGGCGGTGATGGGCGTGCTGTCGGCGCTGATCGTCGGCCCGTGCGTCGCCGCCCCGCTGGCCGGCGCCCTGCTCTACATCGCCCAAACCGGCGACGCGGTACTTGGCGGCTTTGCCCTGTTCGCGATGGCGCTCGGCATGGGCGCGCCGCTGCTCGCGGTCGGGCTGGCGGCACGGTCGATCCTGCCCAAGGTGGGGCCGTGGATGGAAGGGGTGAAAAAGGCCTTCGGCGTGCTGCTGCTCGGGGTCGCAGTGTGGCTGTTGATGCCGGTGTTGCCGGCGCTGGTCAGCATGCTGGCGTGGGCGGCGCTGCTGCTGTTCTCGGCCATCTTCCTGCACGCCCTCGATCCGCTGCCGACCAACGCCAAGGGCTGGCCGCGTTTCTGGAAAGGCGTGGGCGTGGTGCTGCTGATCGGCGGGGTGGCGATCCTGATCGGCGCCCTGGCCGGTTCTCGCGACCCGTTGCAGCCGCTGGCGGTGCTCCGCGCCGAGGCCTCCGCCCAGACCCGCATACCGGCCTTCGAGAAGGTCGCCTCGGTGGCCGAACTCGATGCCCGCCTGGCCGCAGCCGACCGTCCGGTGATGCTCGACTTCTATGCCGACTGGTGCGTGTCGTGCAAGGAGATGGAGCGCTTTACCTTCTCCGATCCGCAGGTCGCCGAGCGCATGGGCCGGATGCTGCTGCTTAAGGCCGACGTGACCGCCAACACCGAGGACGACAAGGCTTTGCTCAAGCGTTTCGCCCTGTTCGGCCCGCCGGGCATCATCTTTTTCGACCCTCAGGGCAAGGAGCGCGAGGGCCTGCGCGTGGTCGGCTTCATGAAGGCCGCGCCGTTCGCCCAGGTACTCGACCGCGCGTTGTAACGAAGTGCTGAATCGCGCCGAACGTGCGTGTTTCGCCTACAATCCAGCCTTTCCCCTTTTCGATCAGTACCTTCATGTTCTCCGGCATCGTCGCGGCAGTCGGCCGCATTGACCATATCGAGCCCCTCGCCGACGGCGTGCGGCTGACCGTCGACACCAACGGCCTCGACCTCGCCGACGTCATCGTCGGTGACAGCATCGCCAACAGCGGGGTGTGCCTGACCGTGATCGCGCGCGACGGGGCGAAGGTCAAATTCGACGTCTCGCGCGAGACGCTCAACTGCACGGTCGGGCTGAATCAGCCTGGCGGCGAAGTGAACCTCGAGAAGGCCCTGCGCATGGCCGACCGCCTCGGCGGCCACCTCGTCACCGGCCATGTCGATGGCGTGGGCGAAGTGGTGAAGTTCGAAGCGGTGGGCGAGAGCCACGAACTGGTAATCCGCGCCCCAGCCGCGATCGCTGGCTACATTGCGAAGAAGGGCTCGGTCACCGTCAACGGCGTCAGCCTCACCGTGAATTGGGTCGAGCGGCAGGATTTCTCGATCAACCTGATCCCGCACACGGTCGAGGTCACCAACCTCAAGCACCTCGAACCGGGCAGCCGGGTCAATCTCGAGATCGACCTCATTGCCCGCTATGTCGAGCGCATGCTCGCATGGCGCACCGAAGAAGAGCAGGCAGCATAAGCCTGCCCCTTACCCCGACCAGGAATCCGTACATGAGCGCATTGGCTCCGATTACCGACATCATCGCCGACATCAAGGCCGGCAAGATGGTGATTCTCGTCGACGAGGAAGACCGCGAAAACGAGGGCGACCTGGTGATGGCGGCCGAATTCGTCACCCCCGAAGCGATCAACTTCATGGCCAAGCACGGTCGCGG
>JAABTC010000386.1 GCA_011390055.1 Burkholderiales bacterium
CCCACAGCGCCGCACTCGGCCCGGACACCACCTCGATGCGGTCGATGTCCTCGAGCATGGTGTCTTGCGACTGCCAGAACACGCCGGAGAACAGCGGCGTGTAGAGCGTGCGGCCATCGATCAGCACCAGCATCTTGTTGGCCAGCACGTTGTTGAAGCCGCGCGCGCTGATGGCGTACTGGTTGGCATCGGCGCGCGCCACGTGCAGCTGTGGCGCCAGCCGCAGCGCCTCGGCCAGCGTGGTGGCGCCCGAGCGCCGGATGTCTTCGCTGGTGATCACATGGACCGAGCTGGCACTGCGGTCCAGGCGTTCGTCCCGGCGCGAAACCGAGTTCACGACAACCTCGCTCAACTGCTCGAGCGAAAGATCGGCCAATCCCGCGGCGCAGGCCGGTGCGGCAGCGAAGACGCCCAGCGCGCATGTCAATGTGCCATGGAGGCGCAGCCGGAGCGATCGCCACGCCACCGACTTCGAGTCCCAATGCATTGTCGTCACCGTCCCCAACGTCCCAACGTCCCAGCACTGCTACCCGCAACGAGTGTACGGGAACCCCGCCAGACTTGCGCCGCGTCGGGTCAACCGTAGAGCAGGCGAACCAGGCCCAGGCTCAACGCCGGGAACAGCAGCAGCAGGGTCACGCGCAACGCGTCCCAGGCCAGGAAGGGAAACACGCCCTTGTAGGTCTCGCTCATCGGCACGTCCTTGGCGATGTTGTTGACGACGTACACGTTCAGCCCCACCGGGGGTGCGATCAGGCCGATGCCGACGGTGACCAGCACCAGGATGCCGAACCAGATCGCCTTCGGCTCGGCGGCCAGACCCCACAGGTCGAGCGCCATCACCGCCGGGAAGATCACCGGGATGGTCAGCAGCAGCATCGATAGCTCGTCCATCACGCAGCCGAGGATGACGTAGAAGCACAGGATTGCCGCGACGATGACCAGCGGCGGAACGCTCAGGCCACCGACCCAGGCCGCCAGCGCCGCGGGCATGGCGGTCAGGGCCAGCGAAGCGTTCATCATGTCGGCGCCGAGGAAGATCAGGAACACCATCGCGCTGGTCTCGGCGGTGCCGAGCAGGCTGCGCCGAAAGCCCTGCCAGCCAAGCTCACGGCGCGCCAAGCCGGCCGCCAGCGCCGCGATCGCACCGACCGCGGCGCCCTCGGTCGGCGAGAACAGGCCGCCGTAGATGCCGCCGAACACCAGGCAGAAGATCGCGGCGATCGGCCAGATGCCGCCCAGGGCGCGCCAGCGCTCATGCCATTGCGTGGCCATGCTGGCCGGCGCGAGCCCCGGCCGCGCGCGCACCACCAGCGCGATCACCAACAGGTAGCCGGCCAGCGCCATCAGCCCGGGGATCATCGCGGCGGCAAAGAGCTTGGCGATGTTCTGCTCGGTCAGGATGGCGTAGACCACCAGCGGCACCGAGGGCGGGATCAGGATGCCCAGCGTGCCGCCGGCGGCCAGCGCCGCGGTCGAGAGGCGGCCGTGGTAGCCCTGCGCCTTCATCTCCGGGTAAGCCACCTGGGTGATCGTCGCGGAGGTCGCGACCGACGAACCGCACACGGCGCCGAAGGCGCCGGCCGACAGGATCGAGGCCATGCCCAGCCCGCCGCGGATGTGGCCGACGAACGCCGCGGCGGCCTTGAACAGGGCGCGCGACAGGCCGCCCTGCGTCGCGAACTGCCCCATCAAAAGGAACAGGGGAATCACGCTCAGGTCGTAGACCGTCAGGCGCGCCACCGCGCTGCCCTTCAACTGGTTCAGCAACGCCGCCTCGTTGGTCAGGCCCCAGTAGCCGAGCGCTCCCGGGATGAACATCGCCGCAGCGATCGGCACGCGCAGGGCCATCAGCAGCAGCATGCCGGCGAACATCGCCAGGCCGACGGCCGTGGGGCTCATCAGGCAACCTCCGTGCGACGCACTTCGGAATTCGCCTTGGGAACGGCCCGGCGGCTCATGCCGTGGCGCCGCCGTGCAGCGGGCCGAGCGGGCGTCCGCGCAGTTGCAGCAGCCCTTGCAGGGCCGCGATCCACGCCGCCAACGCCAGGCCCGGGGCCAGCGAGGCATACACCCACCACATCGGCAGGCTGCGGATCATCGAGGTCTCGCCGGCGGCGTGCACCGCGAACGCGCCGACGCCGGTGCGCCAGGCCAGCAGCGCGAACATCGCGGCGATCAGCAGCGCACCCAGGCCGTCGAGGCGCCGCACGTTCGCAGCCCGCAGCCGCTGGGTGAAGAAGTCGACGATGATGTTCGCGCCGCGCAGCTGGCACCAGGGAACGGCCAGCGAGATCGCCAGCGCGATGCCGAACTGCGCCAGTTCGACGTCGCCCTGGATCGGCCGCGTGGTCAGCGCTCGCAACGAGATGCTCGTGACCGTCAACGCGGCCACGCCCAGCGCGACGGCCGAACCGAACAGCGCGAAAACCTGGGCCAGCCGCGCCAGCAGGCGGGCGATCACGCCCCCAACGCCCCGCCGGAGCGCGGCGCGGCGGTCACTTCCTGTACTTCACGAGCAGTTCGCGGGCTTCGGCCAGCAGCGCCTTGCCGTTGGCGCCACGCTTGTCCATGTCGGCCACCCACTCGTCGTACAGCGGCGCGCTGGCCTTGACCCAGTTGTCGAGTTCGCTGGCCGGGATCATCGTGAAGGTGTTGCCGCGGTCCTGGGCGGCCTTGCGCCCGGCGGCCTGGCT
>JAABTC010000387.1 GCA_011390055.1 Burkholderiales bacterium
GCAGGCCGTGGCGATCATCGTCTGCAAGCAGCATCTGGAACTGCTGGCGCGGCGCGACCTGAAGAAGCTGATGGCGTGCACCGGCGCCGACGAGGAACTGCTGAAGGCCGCGCAGGCGCTGATCGTGTCCTGCGAACCCAAGCCCGGGCGGCCGTTCACCCATGCCGAGGCCAACATCGTGGTGCCCGACGTGATCGTGCAGAAGAGCGGGCGCAGCTGGAAGGTGGTGCTCAACCCCGACGTGATGCCGAAGCTGCGCATCAACGACCTCTATGCGCAGGCCATCAAGGGCCAGCGCAACGGCGCCGGCGCGCCGATGTCGGCACGTCTGCAGGAAGCGCGCTGGTTCATGAAGAACATCCAGCAGCGCTTCGACACCATCGCGCGCGTCTCGCAGGCCATCGTCGAGCGCCAGAAGGCCTTCTTCAGCCACGGGGCCATCGCGATGAAGCCGCTCGTGCTGCGCGAGATCGCCGACGAGCTGGGCCTGCACGAAAGCACCATCTCGCGCGTGACCACCGCCAAGTACATGGCCACCCCGATGGGCACCTACGAGCTGAAGTACTTCTTCGGCAGCGGCCTGGCCACCGACGCGGGCGGCAACGCCTCGAGCACCGCGGTGCGCGCGCTGATCAAGCAGCTGGTGGCGGCCGAGCCGCCGAGCAAACCGCTGTCGGACAACCAGCTCGCCGAGATGCTCGCCGAGCAAGGCATCACGGTGGCGCGACGCACCGTGGCCAAGTACCGCGAAGCCCTGAAGATCGCGCCGGCCAACCTGCGCAAGGCGATGTGACCGCCGTCGACCTGTTCCTGCCGTGTGCCGCCGGCGTCGAAGCGTTCCTGGCCGACGAGTGCCGCCGCATCCTCGGTGCGCGCACGCGGCTCCTGCAGGGCCGCGGCGGCGTCACCGTCGAGGCCGACGAACGCGGCGCGATGGCCCTGAACCTGCACAGCCGCCTGGCCCAGCGCGTGCTCTGGCCGCTGGCGTACGGCGCCTACCGGCACGAGCAGGACCTCTACGACCTCGCGCGCGACGTGCGCTGGACCGACTGGATCACGCCGGCGCAGACCCTGCGCGTGGACACGACGGCCCAGCGTTCGCCGCTGCGCAGCTTGAACTTCGCCACGCTGCGCATCAAGGACGCCGTCTGCGATGCGATCCGTGAAGCCAGCGGCGAGCGCCCGAGCGTGGACACGCGCGCGCCCGACCTGCCGCTGGCGCTGCACCTGACGCCCACGCACGCCACGCTGTACGTCGACACCTCGGGCGAGCCGCTGTTCAAACGCGGCTGGCGCGATGCGCGCGCCGCCGGGCGTGACGTCACCGGCGAGGCGCCGCTGAAGGAAACGCTGGCCGCCGCGATGCTGGCCGCGGCCGGCTGGCAAGGCCGTGCCGAGGACGGCCCCTTGCTCGACCCGTGCTGCGGCGCCGGCACTATCGCCATCGAGGCCGCGCAGATCGCCTGCGCCGTGGCGCCGGGCCTGGCGCGCCGCTTCGCGTTCGAGCGCCTGGCCCCGTGGGGCGATCGCGAGGGCGAGTGGCGCAGCCTGCGCGAAGCCGCGCGCGCGGCGGTGCGGGCGCCGGCCGTGCCGATCTTCGCCGGCGACGTGAGCTTTCGCATGACCGACTTCGCCGAGCGCAACGCCGAGCGCGCCGGGGTCGCGCACGCCCTGCAGTTGAAGACGGCCGATGCCTTGCAGCGCCTGGCCCCCGCCGCCCAAGGCAGCCTGATGCTGAACCCGCCGTACGGCGAGCGCATCGAAGCCAAGGGCCGCGGATCGACCCGCCCCGACGCGCTGCGGCCGGGGGCACGCGAAGGCTTCGACGCGGGCGGCACGCCGGCAGCGTTCTTCGCCGAGCTGGCCAGCCACTGGAAGCGCCACTACGCCGGCTGGACCGCCTGGGTGCTGAGCCCGGACATGAAGCTGCCGACGCTGATGCGGCTGAAGGAAAGCCAGCGTGTGCCGATGTGGAACGGCCCGATCGAATGCCGGCTGTTCCGTTTCGACATGGTCGCCGGCTCGGCCCGGCGCAGCACGGACTAGGGTCGCAGGGCGACGTTGCGCAGCGCCAGCGCGGCAAGCGCCGCCAACGGCGCGGTGTCCGCGCGCAGCACGCGCGGGCCGAGCCACGCGGCACCGAAGCCGTGCTGCCGCGCCGCGGCCTCCTCGTCCTCGGTCAGCCCGCCTTCCGGGCCGCTGAGCAGCGTCAGGCTGCGCATCGCCACGCCGGTGGCGACCGGCCAGGGCAGCGCGTCGCGCCACCCCAGCAGCAGGCGCAGGTCGCGTGCATCGGCGGCTTGCGGCACCGCCGCCGCGATCGGCAACGCCGGCAGGCTGGCCAGCCAGGCCGGCAGCGTCTGCACCGCCTGCACCACCGGCACCCGGTTGCGCCCACATTGCTCGCAGGCCGCGATGGCGACCTGCTGCCAGTGCGCCTGGCGTCGCTCGGCGCGCTCGCCCCCCAGGCGCAGCACCGAGCGCTCGGCAAGCAAGGGAACGATCGCCACCGCGCCGAGTTCGGTGGCCTTTTCCACCAGGTCGTCCATGCGGTCGTTGCTCGGCATGGCCAGCGCGATCGTCACCGGGAGAGCGGCCTCGCGTTCGATCTGCAGGTGCTGGAGCAGGCGCACGTCGACGCCTTTGCGGTCCATCGCCTGCACCTCGGCCTGCCACTCGCCCCCCTGGC
>JAABTC010000388.1 GCA_011390055.1 Burkholderiales bacterium
AGCCATTGCGCGTCGTTGCCGGCGCCGACCACCTCTCGGCGCAGCAACAGGATGGCCTCCTCGGCCCGCAGTTCCATCGCGTGCACCTCGAGCTTGTCGAACAGCGCCAACAGGTCGTCGCGCAGCACGCGGTGCTCGCCGGTGGACGGATCGACATACGTGCCGTCGAGCCCGAATCGGCAAGCCTGGAAACGGTTGAAGGTGTAGGGCAGGTAGTCGTCTTCGGCCAGCTCGAACGGCCGCTCCACCCGCAGCCAGCGCGCAATGCACTGGATCAAGCCCGCCAATGCGGCGGCCTTGTCGACCGTCAGCGGCGTGTCGAGCACGCGAACTTCGACGGTGCCGAACTCGGGCTTGGGGCGGATGTCCCAGTAAAAGTCCTTCATGCTCTTGACGACGCCGGTGCGGGTCATCTTGCCAAAGAACGTTTCGAAGTCCTCCCAGCGCTGCACGAAGGGCGCGCGTCCGGACAGCGGGAACGCGAACACCGAGTTCAGGCGCGCCGAGTTGAAGCCTGTGTCCTCGCCCTGCACGAACGGCGACGACGCCGCCAGCGCGATCAGGTGCGGGATGTAGCGGCTCAGGCCGTGCAGCAACACCAGGGCCTGGTCCGGGCCCGGGCAGCCGACGTGCACATGCTGGCCGAAGATCGTGAACTGCTTGGACAGGTAGCCGTAGAGCTCGGACACCTGGTGGAAGCGCTCGGTGGCGTAGATGCGCTGGCGCTTCCAGTGCTGGAACGGGTGCGTGCCGCCGCCGCACAAGCCGATCTCGAGCTTGCCTGCGGCATCGACCAGGGCGCCGCGGATCTCGCGCAGTTGCGACAGCGCCTGCGCGAAATCGTTGCACACGCCGGTCGACAGCTCGATCATGCTGCGGGTGATCTCCGGCTTCACGTCGCCAGGCAACTTGCGGCCGTTCATCACCCGCATCAGATCCTGGGCATGCGGTGCCAGGTCGTAGTTGTGGGTGTTGACGATCTGCAGTTCGAGCTCGACACCCAGCGTCAGTGCGCGCGACGTGGCAAACGGTTCGAGGCTCATGTGCGCTCCTTGCCTGCCGCCGGTTTCGCGACGCCGCCCACTTCGCCCGCCGCACGCAGTGCCGCGAGCACGGCCAGCGGCCCCAGCAGTTCGAAAACGGCCACCGCCGTCAGCACGATGGGGGCCACCCTTGCGCCGATGGCGGGGTCGGCAGGATAGAGCTCGCTCAGCATCACCAGCGCCGTGACCGACAGCGGCGTCAGCGTCATCGACAGGGCGACGCCCTGGCGCAGGCTGGCATGCGACCACGGGCTGAGTACCCACACCACGAGGGCCTTGGCCAGTCCCCGCGCGGCCAGCAGCGCGAGTGCCGCAACGCCACCGGCCAGCAGCACCTCGGGCGTCCACGCCGAGCCGACCATCACGAACAGCAGCAGCACCAGCAGCCCGCCCGCCGTGCCGAAGTGGCGTGGCCACGACCACGCCCGTTCGCTCAGGTTGCGCAGCAGCAGCCCGGCCAGCAGCGGCACCAGCAGCGTCGACACGTCGAGCCAACGCGCCAGGCTCACCGCCAGCAACACGAGGCCCAGCACCAGCAGCGCCGGCCCTTCCTGGCGCAGGTCGAAGCGCCGCGTGACAAGCAGCACTGCCCCTGCCAGCAACGCCGCCAGCACCAGCGCACCCACGAACGAAAACACCACCGCCTGGGCCGCCAGCATCACGTCGGGCGCGCGCTCGGTGACGATCCACCCCTTCAGCACGACCAGGGCCAGCACACCATACAACGTGCTCAGTGCGGTCAGCGTGGTCATGCGCTGTGTCACCTGCCCGTCGGCGCCGATCTCTTGTGCCACGCGCCCGGCCACTGCCGCCGACGCCGGAATGGCCAGCACGGCGCAGGCCGCTGCGACCAGGGGCGAGCGGCCCAGGAACACGAGGGCGGCGTACACCGCCACGGCGGCCGCTGCCGACTCGAGCACGCTGGTGGCCATCAAGCCCGGGTTGTTGCGCAGCCAGCGCAACCGCACGCGGCTGCCGATCTCGAACAACAGCAAGGCCAGCGCCACGTCGATCAGCAGGCGTGCCGTCGGCGCCATCGGCATCGTCACGCCGAAGCCGCCCAGTGCCGCGCCCCATCCGGCGAGTGTGTAGCCCACCACGCGCGGAAACCGCGTCGTGCGTGCGATCAACTCGCCCATCAGCGCGCCGCCGACCAACACCGCGGCCAGCAGCACCATCGTGTCGGGTGGCCCGGCGCCTTGCCAAGGGACCCAACGGGGCCATTCGTTCATTGGTTGTCTCCTAGCATCAGGCTCATGCCGTGTCGCGGACCAGTATAGATTTGTTTCTATGTATAGCGCAGCGGCGCTGGCACGGGCGGTTTTTAGCAGACCCGAAAGGCAGTCCGGCGGCCCATTAACATACGCGTCGCGGGGGCTTGGCCAGCCGTGCCTTGAGGCACATCAACGGCTCCGCCGTGTTGAAGGCCTCCAATCGTCGGGCGCAAAGTCCTTGACGGAAGTTGCGCCCCCATCCCCTCATGCTGCCGGAGCACCACGATGCGCACCCACCTGCCGCTCGGCGTCTCACCGCTCCGCGGACGAAGAAGTTAGCCGATGGTGGGCCGCTCCGTCCTGGTGGTCGCAGTGCTGGCCGGCGTCATTGCAGCAGGCCTGGTGGTG
>JAABTC010000389.1 GCA_011390055.1 Burkholderiales bacterium
GGCGGCGTGCACGTCGGCCAGCACCGTGTGCCGCAGCCGCGCCAGGATCCAGCGGGTGACGACTTGCACCGCGGACTCTGCGGTGGCCTTCGCGTAAGTCCAGAACTGCAGGTCGTGCAGCGACTGAAGCGGCCATAGAGGTCGAAGTCACTCACCCCTTCCACCCCTGCAAGGGCCAGCGCTTCGTGCTGGCCACGCGCAAGCAGAACTGGGGCGAGGATCGCGTGATGTTCTTCGACCAGCAGGGGCGTCTACGCTCACTGCCGGCTGCGTGGACCAACGTTGATCCGCCAGACGCGCGGACGCAGGCGGCTGCGGGTCGCGCCTGCTTGCGCGCCGACGATCTGCTGACGCTCTGTGCGTTGCTCTTAGAGGTCAGGAGTCGGCATGGAAATCAGCCACGCCGTGTCAAGTTAATTACGCCGCATGTGTAAGGCAAATGTCGCCGCAAGCGACTCCAGTCAACGTGGCAAGAATTGCTTCGTGTGTATTGCTATTTGTTCGCTGACGTCATGGCGGCGATATATCGCGCTTGACAGGGTGTCATGGGCGGCGTATTGTGATTTACATATCGCACGCATAGTTGACCGTGGCCAAACCCGCTACCAAGATCGACCGCCTGCGCCAGGCCGGCACGCTCAACCCCCAGCCGCAGGGGGTGCGGGCCGCATGGTTCCAGACCGGCGGGTTCTTCGACGCCAACGACCTGGTGCAGGTGAAGTACGAGATGCTTCGACATGCGCAGCAAGACGGCGTGACCAAGGCCGAGGCTGCCAACCTGTTCGGCCTGTCCCGGCCCACCTACTACCAGGCCGAGGCCGCGTTCGAGCGCGACGGCGTGGCAGGCCTGCTGCCTCGGCCGCGGGGCCCCAAGTCGGCCCACAAGCTCACGCCCGAGGTGATGGGCGTGATCGAGGCGCACCACCGCAGCGGCGGCCCCTTGCAGGCCCGCGAAATGGCCAGGGTCGTACACGCCCAGCTTGGCCTCACGGTGCACCCACGCAGCATCGAGCGGGCCATGGCCCGCAAAAAAAAACGCTGACGCCATCACCGCTCGCTGCCGATGTCGCAGCGGCCCCTCAGTGCAAGGCGGCACTGGCCTACGAGCGCGTGCGGGCAGACGTGCTCGGCGGCCAGGCCCGGCCCGATGCACTGGGTGCGTTCGCCTTCCACGGCATGTGGCAGGGCTTGCGGGTGCTGTCGAGCACCACGGCCCCATCGTCGTACTCACTGATCGTGCCGCCATCTCCGCCGGCGGCACCCGCCAGCACGCTCGATCGCCAGCTCGTGCGTTTGCTGGCCGACATGGTGCTGGCAACTCAGTTGGAGGTGCATCATGCCCACTGACTCTGCGTTGAAGGTTGGCGCCGACCATCTTCGGCGCGACGCGTTCCTGTACGTGCGCCAATCGTCGCTGCGCCAGGTCTTCGAGAACACCGAGAGCACCAAGCGCCAGTACGCGCTGCGCGAGCGTGCGGTCGCGCTGGGTTGGCCCATCGAGCGGGTGCACGTCATCGACAGCGACCTGGGCCTGTCCGGCGCTCAGGCGCGTGATCGTGATGGCTTCCAGCATCTGGTCACGGAGGTGGCACTCGGCCACGCCGGCATCGTGTTGGGGCTGGAGGTCTCGCGCCTGGCCCGCAACAACGCCGACTGGCATCGACTGCTCGAACTGGCGGCGATGTCGCGCACCCTGATCCTCGACGAGGACGGGATCTACGACCCGGCGAGCTTCAACGACCGGTTGCTGCTGGGCCTGAAGGGCACGATGAGCGAGGCCGAACTGCACATCCTGAAGTCACGCCTGCAAGGCGGCATCCTGAACAAGGCGCGCCGCGGTGAGTTGGAGATGCCCCTGCCCGTGGGCCTGGTCTACGACGGCGCCGGTCGGGTCGTTCTGGATCCCGACCGCCAGGTCCGCGACAGCGTCGCGATGCTGTTCGAGTTCTTCCGCGACCTCGGCTCGGCCAGCGCCGTGGTCCGAAGTATGCGGGCTCAAGAGGTGATGTTCCCTAGGCGCATGCGCCGCGGCATCGGCAAGGGCGATCTGCTGTGGGGCGCACTGGATGTGTCGCGGGCCCTGCAGATCCTGCACAACCCACGCTACGCGGGGGCCTTCGCCTATGGCCGCTCGCGGATCGCGTTCAATGCTCAGTTGCGGCCGGTACAGCGTCAGGTCAAGCAGCAGGACTGGCCGGTGCTGATCCGCGACGCCCACGAGGGCTACATCGACTGGCCGGAGTTCGAACGCAACCAGCACAAGCTGCGGCAGAACCTGGGATTCTCCCCGGGCGAACGCGGCAGCATGCCGCGCGAAGGCAACGCCTTGCTGCAGGGCCGACTGCTGTGCGGCAAGTGCGGATCGCGCATGAGGGTCCACTACGAGAACCTCTCGGGTCAGCTGCGGCCGTACTACCGCTGCACGGAGGAGATCGTGCGCCGGGCAGGCAAGCCTTGCCAGTGGGTGCACGGGCTGGCGGTCGATGAGGCCGTCGGTGGCTTGCTGTTGAAGACGGTGGCGCCGGCGGCCATCGAGGTCGCGCTGGCCGTGCAGGACGAGATCGCCCAACGCATCGAGCAAGCCGCCGCGCGGCGGCAGGTGCAACTCGAGCGTGCACGCTACGAAGCCGAGTTGGCGCGCCGCCGTTACGCCAAGGTG
>JAABTC010000390.1 GCA_011390055.1 Burkholderiales bacterium
CGGACCCGGCACCTCGCCGACGTACTCGCCACCTGCATCATCGTGCGCTACGCACTGTCGTTCGACGGCCTGGCCACCAAGGTCAACCATCACCGCACCGTATCCGAGTACTTCACGGCCCCCGAGCAACTGAAACGCAACGGGTTCGACCGGCTGATCCGCCTCGGGCTCGGCCTCGAGCAGGCCGACGATGTGATAGCGGCGCTCAACTGGACCCTGCATCACGGTCATGCGGTGACCGCCGCTGAAATTGCGGCGTGGCAGCAGAAACGCCGGGCAGTTACACTGGGAGCCTGATGGGCGCCGCGACACACCTTGGTATCAAACTAACCGAATACGATGGGGTCATCCGCACCCTGATTCCCCACTACAAGGAGCTGATCGCCGCCGCCGGCACGGCCGTCGGCGCGCTGGCCCGCACGGCGCCGGCGGTGGTCGACCTCGGCACCGGTTCCGGCGCGCTGGCGCAGGCGATTCTCAAGGCGCGGCCGCGGGCGCGCCTGATCGGCATCGACGAGGATCCCGGCATGCTGGCGATGGCCGAGAAGCGACTGCGCGGCCGGATCCAGGCCATCGAGGGCAACTTCGAGGACACCGTCATCCCGCGCTGCGACGTGATCTCGGCGTCGTTCGCACTGCATCACATTCCGACCGGCCGCCGTAAGGCGGCGATCTACAAGCGGTGCTTTGCGGCGCTACGGCCGGGCGGCATGCTGGTCAGCGCCGACTGTTGCCTGGCCGCGTCGAAGGTGCTGCAACAGACCCACCGCGCCGAATGGCTGGCCCACCTGCAGGCGCGCTACCCGCGCGCGAAGGCCGAAGGTTACTTGCGCGCGTGGGCAAAGGAAGACGTGTATTTCACGCTCGAGCGCGAAGTGGCGCTGCTGCAGGACGCCGGGTTCAGCGTCGAGATCGCGTTCCGGAAGTCGTGCTTCGCGGTGGTGGTGGGATTGAAATAGAGGGGGCGGCACAACAGTGCCGCCCTGCTGGCATCAAGAAAACTGCGTCACGACCACGTCGATGTGGCGTTCCTGCTTCTCGGCCGTTTGCCACTGCACCAGGATCGGGCTCTGGTAAGTGCCGCGCAGCACGCGCGGCTGGCCGGTCTCCGGATCGGTGCCGGCCAGGAAGCTGACGCGGCGTGACCGCAGGAAGCGGCGGGCCGGCAGCGACATGACCTTCGCCATCAGCCGCTCGAACGACCCGGCGTCGATCCGCAACGCCTCCATCAGCGAGTTGAGCACGCGCACCGCGTCGTACTTGGCGTAGTTCAACGTCTTGCCGGGAATCGAGAACGGGTCGGCCACCATGTGGCTGGCCTTGGCCCGGGCAAACCGCAGCGGGTCGCGCAGCACATCCACCAGGTCGTGCTGCATCAGCAGCGTTTCGTACTCGTTCACGGTGATGCCGACGTTGCGCTCGGCGGGATCGACCACCAGGTCGACGCGCGCGCGGTCGATGCCGACCTGCGCCACCAGCTCGTTGATGCGTTCGAGCACGCCGAGCCGCGGGTCGGCCAGGTTGACCGAATCGATCGGGTGCTTCGACACCGGAATGGTCAGCGTCGTGCGCGCGACGACTTCCTCGTGATCGTAGCCGACGACGGTGGTCTTGCGCTTGCGCATGGCGGCGTCGCACTTGCCGTCCAGCTCGATGAAGTAGACCGGCGAATGCGGCCGGGTGCGGTAGGTCACGCAGTTGCGCATGCCGGCGCCGATGAACGTCAGGTGCGAGTCGGCGTTGCGCGGCTCGACCACCTTCTGTTCCTCGGTGAGCTCCGATCGCAGCTCCATCTGGTCGTGACGGTACTCGCCGCCCTGCGGAAACAACGCATGGAAGGCGCTGAAGAACTGCGACACCAGGTCCGGGCTGTGATGCATGCGCACCGACAGGCTCTGGTCGAGATAACCGGCGGTGGTGTGGAACGAGGTGTAGAGCGCGCGCCGGTGCTGGCGCAGCAGATCGCCGGCCTCCTGGTTGATGCGCGAGTTGACGTCAATGGCCTCGAAGCGCCGCTGCGGCGCGAGGGTGAGCGTGAGTTCGGTCGGCTTGGTGGCCATCAGCTGATCTGTGCCCCCGCCACCGCGCCATTCGGCGCGGCCAGGTCGGCGGGCGTGCATCCGCGCAGTGCCAGGATGCGCTCCACCACCTCGCCGACCACGCTATCGGGGGTCGACGCGCCGGCGGTAATCCCGATGGTCTGGGGCCCGGCCGGCAACCAGCCGTCGGTGCGGCCTTCCTCGGCCTCGCCGACCTGCCGGTGGCGGATAAAAGTGTCCTCGATGCACGACGGATTGTCGATGTAAAAGGTGCGGACCCGCGGCGCGCACATCCGCGCCAGCGCCTGGGTGTTGCTGCTGTTATAGCCGCCAATTACGATCATCAGGTCGAGGCCGCCGTCGCGCAGCAGGTCGAGCACGGCGTCCTGTCGTTCCTGGGTGGCCGAGCAGATGGTGTCGAACGCGCGGTAGTGCGCCTCGAGGTCGTCGCTGCCATGCCGTTCGGTCAGGGCCCGGCGCAGCGTTTCCTGCACCTTGAGCGTCTCGGTCATCAGCATGGTGGTCTGGTTGGCGAGGCCCATGCGCTGCAGGTCGCGATCGGGATCGAAGCCCGGGCTCGCGGCCTCGCGGAACTCGTCCATCAACTCG
>JAABTC010000039.1 GCA_011390055.1 Burkholderiales bacterium
TCCATCCGGTCGGACCAGCGCAGCCCGCCGCGGGCCACCCGGCCGAAGCGCAGGTGCACGCCTTCGAGCCGCGGCGAGGCCACGAAGATCTCGAACATCGGCCTGGGTTCGGGCAGCCCCGGGACCTTCGACGGATCGAACTTGAAGGCGAGCACCGGCTTGTGGCGGCCGTCGGGCATGCGCTGAAAGAAGTTGGTGCGCAGCGTGGCCTGGATCAGCGCCAGGTAGTGGCGCAGGATGCGGTCTTCGTCGAGGTTGGCCACGGCGTCGAGCGCTTCCTCGATGCGTTGTTCGATCTGGGCCTGATGCGCGGCGCGGTCACCCTCGGCTGCTTTTTCCAACCGAGGATCGAAGCGCGCGACGAACAGGGCCACCAGGTCGGCGGCCACCCGCGGGTGCGTGGCCAGGGCCTGCTCGATGTAGGCCTGGCTGAAGGTGAACGCCGCTTGCTTGGCGTAACGCGCGTAGGCCCGCAAGACCGAGACGCCGCGCCAGTCCAGTCCGGCCAGCAGCACCAGGCGGTTGAAGTCGTCGTTGTCGTTGTCGCCCTGCCAGGTGCGGGCCACCGTGTCGTGGAAACGCGCGCGCAGGTGCTCGACATCGATCTCGTCGGTGCCCGGCACGCGCATG
The DNA here is from genome assembly GCA_011390055.1 of Burkholderiales bacterium. Classification (GTDB taxonomy): domain Bacteria; phylum Pseudomonadota; class Gammaproteobacteria; order Burkholderiales; family Burkholderiaceae_C; genus CADEEN01. Next base: position 631 of record JAABTC010000039.1, read on the forward strand.
CCGAAGTCGTCGATCCAGATCTCGGCGCTGCGTCCCGCTTCGCTGCGCCGCACCTCGTAGGGTCGCTCCTCGAGCACCTGCACGCCCATGTGTTCGAGCATCGGCAGGCTTTGCGACAGCGGCGCGAGCTGGCCGGCGCGGACCAGCTTGAAGCGCAACCGGCCCGGTGCTGCCTCGAGCGGCACGTACAGGCTCATGGCCAGCGCATCGGGGCCGTTGAGCGACTCCATCAGCTCGATGTCGCGCACGGCGGCGCGGGCTTCGTGATCCGCCCGGTAGCCCGCGGCGAAGCCGCCGGCGTAGCGGTCGAAGAGGGCGTTGCCGCGCTCTTCGCCGACGGCTTCGGCCAGCGCCTGGCGCAGGCCGTCGTCCCAGCTGCGGGCGATGCGCACCAGGCGCTGCTCGAGCTCACCGACGTCGAGCTTCGCGGCCTTGCCCGAAGCCACACCCTGGGTGCGCACGACGATCATCAGGCGCGCCAGCGCCGAGTCGGAGAACTGCACCGAAAACTCCGACGAGACACCGTCGAGTGCCTGCGTCAGCAGTGCCTGCATGCGCGAACGCAGGTCGGTGTTGTAGTTCTCGCGCGGCACGTAGATCAGGCACGTGACGAAGCGGCCGAAGGCGTCGCGCCGCAGGAACAGGCGCGTGCGCTGGCGTTCGCCCAGGCGCAGGATGCCCATCGTGGTGGCGTACAGCTCCTGCGGTTCGATCTGGAACAGTTCGTCGCGCGGGTACTGGTCGAGGATCGTGGCCAGGGCTTTCGCGGCATGGCTCTTGGGCAGGAAACCGGCGCGCTGCACCACCGCCGACACCTTGCGTCGCAGCAGCGGGATGTCCGACGCGTTCGCGTTGTAGGCGGTCGAGGTGTAGAGGCCGATGAAGCGGCGCTCGCCGAGCACCCGACCTTCGGCATCGAAGCGCTTGACGCCGATGTAGTCGAGGTAGCCGGGGCGGTGCACGGTCGAGCGCGCGTTCGACTTGGTCAGCAACAGCACGCGAGGGTCGCGGGCGAGGGCGCGCACCTCGGCCGGCAGCGCGGCAAAGGCGGTGGATGCCGATGCGGTGTCGGCGGTGACACGCAGGATGCCCAGCCCGGCGCCGGCCACGCGCAGGCTGTCTTCGCCGTCGACCGTGACGAGGTCGTAGTCGCGCTGCCCGAGCAGCGTGAAGTTGTCGTCGGCCAGCCATGCGAGGAAGGCCAGGTCTTCGGCCAGGTCGCTGGCGGGAACCTGGGGCGCGTTCGCGCGCACTTCGGCGGCGATGTCGATCACCGCCTGGCGCATCGGTTTCCAGTCTTCGACCGCGGCACGCACGTCGGCCAGGATGCGCGCGAGCCCGTCGTGCAGCTCGGTCAGGCGCTTGGGGTCGGTACGGCGGTCGACCTCGACATGGATCAGCGATTCGAAGCGGCCGCCGGCCTCGTCGCGCTCGCGCGCCAGGCCGCTCACACGGTGCTCGGCATCGCGCCGGATCTTCAGCACCGGGTGCACGATGAGGTGCATCGTCAGGCCCTGGCGGTTGACCTCCATCGTGATCGAGTCGACGAGGAACGGCATGTCGTCGTTGACGATCTCGATCACCGTGTGCGTCGACTGCCAGCCGTGTTCGTCCAGGCGCGGGTTGTAGACGCGCAGCTTGGCCGCGCCGCCGGCGAAGCTGCGCGCGAAATGCCAGTGCGACATGGCCGCGCCGTACAGGTCGGGCAGGCTGCGTTCGGCCAGGTCTTCGGGCGCCACTTGCGCGTAGTACTGGTCGGCGAACTCCGCCGCTTCGATGGCCTGCTCAGGCGGCAGCTTGGCGCGCACGGTGTCGGTGATCTGCTCGATCAACTCGCCGGAGCGCGTGTCGGGGCCACGGTCGTGCGATGTGCTTTCAGAGGTCAAGGGGGTCTCCGCGAGAAAGACTTGCCAAGCGAACGCCGCGGATCGGGCTCGGCCCGGCCGCAGGCGCTCGGGGGGTCATCAGAATGCAGCAATGCCGGTGATGGCGCGGCCGAGGATCAGGGCGTGCACATCGTGCGTGCCCTCGTACGTGTTCACGACTTCGAGGTTGACCATGTGGCGTGCCACGCCGAACTCGTCGCTGATGCCATTGCCGCCGAGCATGTCGCGCGCGGTGCGTGCGATCTCCAGCGCCTTGCCGCAGTTGTTGCGCTTGAGGATGCTGGTGGCCTCGACCGAAGCGCTGCCGTCGTCCTTCATGCGGCCCAGGCGCAGGCAGCCCTGCAGGCCCAGCGCAATGTCGCTCAGCATGTCGGCGAGCTTCTTCTGCACCAGCTGGTTGGCGGCCAGCGGCTTGCCGAACTGCTGACGGTCGAGCACGTACTGGCGTGCGCGAGTGAAACAGTCCTCGGCCGCGCCGATCACGCCCCAGGCGATGCCGTAGCGCGCGCTGTTCAAGCAGGTGAAGGGGCCCTTCAGGCCGCGCACGTCGGGGAAGGCGTTCTCTTCGGGGCAGAACACGTTGTCCATCACGATCTCGCCCGTGATGGAAGCGCGCAGGCCGACCTTGCCGTGGATCGCGGGTGCCGTCAGGCCCTTCATGCCCTTGTCGAGAATGAAGCCGCGGATCTGGCCTTGATCGTCCTTGGCCCAGACCACGAAGACATCGGCGATCGGCGAGTTGCTGATCCACATCTTGGCGCCGGTGAGCGCGTAGCCGCCCGGCACCTGCTTCGCGCGGGTGACCATGCTGCCGGGGTCGGAGCCATGGTCCGGTTCGGTCAGGCCGAAGCAGCCGATCCATTCACCGGTGGCCAGCTTGGGCAGGTACTTCTGCTTCTGCGCCTCGGTGCCGAAGGCGTTGATCGGCACCATCACCAGCGACGACTGCACGCTCATCATCGAGCGGTAGCCCGAGTCGACGCGCTCGACCTCGCGCGCCACCAGGCCGTAGCAGACGTAGTTCAGGCCGGCGCCACCGTATCGTTCGGGGATGGTCGGGCCGAGCAGGCCGAGTTCGCCCATCTCGCGAAAGATCGCGGCGTCGGTCTTCTCGTGGCGGAAGGCTTCGATCACGCGCGGGGCGAGACGGTCCTGGCAGTAAGACTGCGCGGCGTCGCGCACCGAGCGCTCGTCGTCGCTGAGTTGCGCGTCGAGGAGGAAGGGGTCGTTCCAGTGGAAGGCTGCGTGGGATGCCATGTCGGAGGCTTTCAGGTTCAATTTGGAAAGGTAAGCGCGGCAGCGAGGCCGGCGGGCCGGGCCGCCACCACAGCCGTCACTTCGATCTCGACCTTCGCGCGGTCTTCGATCAAGGCGCGCACTTCCACCGCCGTCATCGCGATGTCGAAGCTGCCGATGATGTCCCGGAACGCGGCGCCGATCTCTTTCATGCGCAGCAGGTACTCGCGGCGGTCGAGGAGGTACCAGGTCATGCGCACGATGTGCTCGGGCCGGGCCTGGGCTTCGGCGAGCACCTCGACGACGTTCTGCAGCGCCTGCCGGACTTGTGCGACCAGGTCGTCGGAGTGGAACTGGCCTTGCGCGTCCCAGCCGATCATGCCGGCGACATGGACCTGGGTGCCCATCGGCGACGACACGGCGATGCCGTTGGCGTAGCCCTTCGGGCGGGCCCAGTGGGCGGGTTGGAGCGTCTGGCGGGTCATGGGGCAGGGGCTTTCAGCAGTTCGCGGCCGATGATCAGTTGCTGGACTTCGCTCGCACCCTCGTAGATGCGCAGCGACCGGATCTCGCGGTACAGGCGTTCGACCGGGTGGCCGCTGGTCACGCCCAGGCCGCCGAAGAGTTGCACGGCCGCGTCGATGACCTGCTGCGCGCCTTCGGTGGCGGTGAGCTTGGCCATCGCAGCGGCCGCCGTGACGGTGCGGCCCTGGTCGCGGTCCCACGCGGCACGGTAGGTCAGGAGCGCCGCGCCGTCCAGCGTGGTGGCCATCTGCGCGAGCTTGGCCTGGGTCAGTTGGAAGTCAGCCAGGGTGTGACCGAACATCGGCCGGGTGCGTGCACGTTGCAGGCCTTCCTCGAAGGCGCGGCGCGCGAAACCAAGCGCGGCTGCGGCCACGCTGGTGCGGAAGACGTCGAGCGTGCGCATCGCGATCTTGAAACCTTCGCCGTCGGCACCGATGCGGTTGGCCAGCGGAACGCGGCACTGCGTGAAGCGCAGGCGGGCCAGCGGGTGCGGTGCGATCACGTCGATGCGTTCGGCGATCTCGAAGCCGGGCGTGCCGGCCTCGACGATGAACGCCGAAATCCCGCGCGAACCCGCCGCTGCGCCGGTGCGGACGAAGACGACATAGAAGTCGGCGATGCCGCCGTTGGAGATCCAGGTCTTCTGGCCGTCGAGCACAGCCTCGTCGCCCTCGATGCGCGCGGCGCACTGCAGCGCGGCCACATCGCTGCCGGCGTCGGGCTCCGACAGCGCGAAGGCGGCGATCGCGTCGCCGCGGGCCACCCGCGGCAGCCAGCGCGTCTTCTGTGCGGCGCTGCCGGCCAGCGAAATCGCGCCAGAGCCGAGCCCTTGCATCGCGAAGGCGAAGTCGGCCAAGCCTGCGTGGCGGGCCAGCACTTCGCGCGCCAGGCACAGCTTGCGCGTGTCGATCGTGTCCGCTGCGCCGCCGTGTTCGGTGCCCGCCACCGTGCCGCGCAGCCAGCCGGCGCTGCCGAGCCGCTGCACGAGTTGCCTGCACAGCGCATCGACGTCGCTGCCGTGCACGTCGCGCACTTCCTTGGCGGCCCAGCGATCGATGGCACGTGCGAACGCCCGATGCTCCGCATCGAAGAACGGCCAGCGCAGGTGGTCCAGCGGATCCATCAATCGCCTTCGAACACCGGCCTGGTTTTCGCGACGAAGGCGCGGTACGCGCGACCGAAGTCTTCGGTCAGCATGCACAGCGCCTGGGCTTGCGCCTCGGCTTCGATCGCCTGGTCGACGCCCATGTTCCACTCCTGGTGCAGCATGGTCTTGGTGATGCCGTTGGCGAAGGTCGGGCCGGCGGCGATTTCGCGCGCCAAGGCCAAAGCTTCGGCGGTGAGCGCTTCCGGCGCGACGAGACGGTTGTAGAAGCCCCAGCGCTCGGCTTCCTCGCCTGCCAACGCACGGCCGGTGTAGAGCCATTCACTGGCGCGGCCGTGGCCGACGATGCGCGGCAGGATCGCGCAGGCGCCCATGTCGCAGCCGGCCAGACCCACGCGGTTGAACAGGAACGCGGTCTTGCTGCGCGCGGTGCCCAGGCGCAGATCGCTGGCCATCGCGACGATCGCACCCGCGCCGGCACACACGCCGTCGACCGCCGCCACGATGGGCTGGGGGCAATGCCGCATCGCCACCACGAGATCGCCCGTCATGCGCGTGAAGAGCAGCAGTTCGGGCGCTTTGAGCTGGATCAGCGGACCGATGATCTCGTGCACGTCGCCGCCCGAACAGAAGTTGCCGCCGGCCCCCTGGACCACCACGCAGTGCACGTCGCTGGCGTAGCGCAGCTGGCGAAACAGGTCGCGCAGTTCGGCGTAGGACGCAAAGGTCAGGGGGTTCTTGCGTTCGGGGCGGTTCAGCGTCACGACGCCGACGCCCTGCTCGACCTGCCAGTCGAAATGCCGGGCGGCGTGGCCGACCAGCGCGACGCGGTTGCCGGCGACCAGGCTGGGATCGATGCGTTCGGTCATGGGGGTGTCGGGTGGCCTCGGTCCCAGATTGTCTAGCCCTTGCCGGACGCGGCACGCTCGCGCTGGAACAGTGCCTCCATCTGCGCCTTGCCACTCAGGTACTGCTTGGGCCAGGCCAGGCCGGTGTAGCCGATCTTCGCAGCTTCCGTGAGCGTCCACGCCGGGTTTGCGAGGTGCGGCCGGGCGACGGCGCACAGGTCGGCGCGGCCGGCCGAAACGATGCTGTTGACATGGTCGGCTTCGCTGATCGCCCCGACGGCGATGGTGGCAATGCCGGCCTCGTTGCGGATGCGGTCGGCGAACGGCGTCTGGTACATGCGGCCGTAGGTCGGCTTCTGGTCGGCGCTGACCTGGCCCGAGGAGCAGTCGATCATGTCGGCGCCGGCCGCCTTGAAGGCGCGCGCGATCTCCACGGCATCGCCGGGGGTGATGCCGCCTTCCACCCAGTCGTGAGCCGAGATGCGCACCGAGATCGGCAGGGCTTGGGGCCAAACCTCGCGCACCGCCGCGAAAACCTCGAGCGGGTAGCGCAAGCGGTTCGCCAGCGCGCCGCCGTAGGCATCGGTGCGCCGATTGGTCAGCGGCGAGATGAAGGACGACAGCAGGTAGCCGTGCGCGCAGTGCAGCTCGAGCCAGTCGAAGCCGGCCTCGGCGGCATGGCGCGTGGCACGCAAGAAGTCGTCGCGCACGCGGTCCATCTCGGCCCGGTTCAACGCTCGCGGAACTTGCCCGCCTTCGGCCAGGTAGGGCACGGCCGAGGGCGCGACGATGGGCCAGTTGCCTTGCGCCAGGGGGTGGTCTGCGCCTGCGCCGACCCAGGGCTCGTTGGTCGAGGCCTTGGGCCCGGCGTGGCCGATCTGGATGCCGATCTTCGCGTCGGTTTCGCGGTGCACGAATCCGACGATGCGCTGCCAGGCGGCGCGTTGCGCTTCGTTCCACAGGCCTGGGCAACCGGGCGTGATCCGTGCGTCGGGGCTGGTGCAGGTCATCTCGGCCATCACCAGGCCGGCACCACCCAGCGCGCGCGCGCCCAGGTGCACGAGGTGGAACTCGCCGGGCACGCCGTCGACGCTGCAGTACTGGGCCATCGGCGAAACGACGACGCGGTTCTTCAACGTCACCCCGCGCAAGGTATACGGCGTGAACATCGGTGGAACGGGCTGGGGATCGCGCACCCCGCTCTTCGCATCGAACCATTGCTCGAACCCATCGAGCCAGCCCTTGTCGCGCAGGCGCAGGTTCTCGTGGCTGATGCGCTGGCTGCGCGTCAGCATCGAGTACATGAACTGTTCGGGTTCGAGCTGGTCGCAATAGCGTTCGCCGCAGACCTCGAACCATTCCATCGCGTTCCACGCCGCGTTCTGCAGCCGGATCACGTCGACGGCGCGCAGTTCCTGGTAACGCGAGAGCACGCCCGGGATGTGTTCGGCGGTGTCGCCCTGTTCCTTGAACTGCCGCGTCAGCTCGATCGCATCTTCGAGGGCGAGCTTGGTGCCCGAGCCGATCGCGAAGTGCGCGGTGTGCACCGCGTCGCCCATCAGCACCACGTGGCTGCGGCCGTTGAACAGCGACCATTGCTCGCACTTGACGCGCTGGAAGTTGATCCAGGCCGAGCCGCGCAGGTGCCGCGCATTGGTCATCAGCTTGGCGCCCTGCAGGTTGGACGCGAAGAGCTGCTCGCAGAAAGCGACCGATTCGTCGGGGCTCGCACGGTCGAGGCCGTGCGCCAGCCACACCGCTTCCGGACACTCGACGATGAAGGTGCTGGTCACATCGTCGAACTTGTAGATGTGCGCCTGGAACCAGCCGTGCTCGGTCTTCTCGAACAGGAAGGTGAAGGGCTCGTAGAGCTTCTGGGTGCCGAGCCAGATGAAGCGGTTGGGGCGGGTGGCGATGTCGGGCTTGAAGATCGCGGCGTGCCGGGTGCGAATCTTCGAGTTGATGCCGTCGCTGGCGACCACGAGGTCGGCCTCGGGGTGGTCCGCGTCCGAGTCGGCCTCGGTCTCGAACACCAGTTGCACGCCCAGGGCCTCGCAGCGCGCCTGCAGGATGTTGAGCAGCTTCTTGCGCCCGATGCCGACGAAGCCGTGGCCGCCCGAGCGGATGGTGCGGCCCTTGAACTGCAGTTCGATGTCGTCCCAGTGCGCGAACGAGGCCTCGATCGCGTCAGCGGTCTCGCGGTCCCACTGACGCATGTTGTCCATCGTCGCGTCGGAAAACACCACGCCCCAGCCGAAGGTGTCGTAGGGCTTGTTGCGCTCGACGACGCGGATGTCGTGCTGTGTGCCGCGCTCGCGGCCCAGCTTCTTCATCAGCAGCGCGAAGTACAGGCCGGCGGGGCCACCGCCGATGCAGACGATATTCATCGAGCCTCCGGACGCCCCGCAGGGTCCGGCGCCATTTTGGGCCCCATTGCGGTTCTGTGAGCACCGGCCGCGCGCCGAATGTGCCGGTGAGTGCCGGTGAGTGCCGGTGGCACCACGTGCCTATACTGACGTCGTACCCGCATGTCTGAAATCGCTGCTCCACTTTCCGCCCTCGCACTGCACCTCGCGGCGCGGCGGGACGCCGTCCTGAGCGCCTGGCGCGCGGCGGTGGAGGCCGATCCCAAGCTGACGACCGGCAATTCATTGCCGCGAGCCCAGTTGCACGACCACATTCCGGCCCTGCTCGAGGACTTCGAGCGCCGGCTGATCGCGGAGGGTGTGCAGGAGCACGCCGAGGCCGAGGACGATCAGAAGGGGGATGCTGCGGCACACGGCTTGCATCGCTGGCAACAAGGCTTCGACCTGGCCGAGGTGGCCCGTGAGCTCGGGCGCTTGAATGAATGTGTCGTGGCCGAACTCGAAAGGTGCCCGCCGTCGGTGGTTGCGGATGCCAGCACCATGGCCCAGGCGCGGCGAATCTGGGCTGCGTTGTACAGCGTGACGCTGAGTGCCAGCACGGCGCAGTACTTCAACCTCCAGAAGATGGAAGCGGCCAGCCACGTTGTCGATCTCGAAGAGGCCTTGCGGTCGGTGCGGGATCTCGAAGCGCAGCGCGCCGAGCTGTGGCAGCAGGCGGCACACGACCTGCGCGGCAACCTGGGGGTGGTTGCCAACGCGACGGCCGGTCTGGATCTGGTCAAGGATTCGTCGGTCGACGCCCGAAATGCGTTCCTCGGAATGCTTCAGCGCAACGTCGGCGCCCTGGGGCGCCTGCTCGAAGACGTGACCAGCCTGGCCCGCCTGCAGAGCGGGCAGGAGCGACGCCGCATCGAACCGGTCGACGCCTCCCCGCTGATGGTTGAAGTTTGCGACAGCTTCCGGCCCATGGCGGAGAAGCACGGGCTGTACTTGCGCTGCGATGGCCCGCCGACCTGCAATGTCGATGGCGACCCGACCAAGACGCGTCGCATCGTGCAGAACCTGGTTCTCAATGCCGTGAAGTACACGCGTCAGGGAGGTGTGACCGTGAGTTGGGGTGTGGCCGGCAATGCTGACGCCGAGCGTTGGTTCGTGCAGGTCGCCGACACGGGTCCGGGCTTCCACGCCGGTCCGGGGGCCAAGATCGTGGCCGCTCTCGAGGTGGCGACCGATCAGTCGAAGGCCATGGTGGCCAACACTTCGGGCGACGTGATGCACACCATTGCCGAACAAGCTGCGGAAGGGAACCTCGAGCACGACGCGCGACCCGTCCATCAACAGCCGGGCGAGGGCCTCGGTCTGTCGATCGTCAAACGCCTTTGCGAACTTCTCGATGCCACGATCGAACTCAATTCGGAGATCGATGTCGGCACGACATTTCGCGTGCTGCTGCCTCGACGGTACGTGCCCTGAGCCCGCGATCGAGGCGCTTTGGTGCCGGTGAGAAGAGTCGAACTCCCGACCTTCGCATTACGAATGCGCTGCTCTACCAACTGAGCTACACCGGCGCGTAAGAGTCGGATTATAGGGCCCGGTCACTGTCGCTGACCTGTGGGCACAATCACGCCATTCGCATTCCTGGAGCCCCGTGCCATGCCTGCAACCAAGATCCTCGTCGCCCAGGGCGGTGGCCCCACCGCCGTCATCAACCAGTCGCTCGTCGGCGTCGTGCAGGAGGCGCGCCGCCACGGCGTCGAGTGCATCTACGGCGCCCGCCACGGCGTGCGCGGCGTGCTCGACGAAGACTTCGTCGACCTGGCGCAGGAGACGACGCTGCACCTCGAGCGCGTGGCCGCCACGCCGGCCTCGGCGCTGGGCTCCACGCGCGACAAGCCCGACCTGGCCTACTGCCAGAAGATGCTCAGCGTGCTGCGCGCGCACGCCATCACGCACTTCTTCTACATCGGTGGCAACGATTCATCGGACACCGTGCGCATCGTGGCCGAGGAGGCGGCGAAGGCCGGCCATCCGTTGCGAGCGATCCACGTACCCAAGACCATCGACAACGATCTGATGGGCAACG
>JAABTC010000391.1 GCA_011390055.1 Burkholderiales bacterium
AGGCGGTCTCCGCTTCGCTCCAACTGCCCTGCGCTGCTCGGGTCCGGGGCCCCGTGGCGCAACTTCCTCCGCTCGCAGCGCTCGCTGTGGTCGAACAGGCGCCACGAGTCAGAGCACGAGGCGCGCTGCGCGCGCAGGCCCCGAACCCTGTGCTGCTCGGCGCCTCAGATGCGCGCTGAGCCCGGCCCGGGTGCCTCGTTGCCGCGCAGAACTTCCCCATGCAATCTTGCTGGCCGCACGATAAGGCAGCCTCACCATGAGCGCGCTCGGCCCCCGCGGCTGGACCGCCGTCCTCGCAGCGACCGTCGTCATCGCGGTCGGCGTGCCGCTGCTCAACCTCGCCCTGCCGCCCGGCAGCGCGCTGCATTTGCCTGACTTCTACGTCAGTTTGCTCGGCAAGATCCTCTGTTATGCGATCTGCGCCTTGGCGATCGATCTGATCTGGGGTTACACGGGGATCCTGTCGCTCGGACACGGCCTCTTCTTCGCGCTCGGTGGCTATGGCATGGGCATGTACCTGATGCGGCAGATCGGCCGCGACGGACAGTACAAGTCCGAGATGCCCGACTTCATGGTCTTCCTCGACTGGAAGGAGTACCCGTGGCACTGGGCGCTGTCGGACAGCCTGCTCGCGCAGCTGCTGCTGGTGCTGCTGGTGCCCGGCCTGATCGCCTTCGTCTTCGGCTACTTCGCGTTCCGCTCGCGCATCAAGGGCGTGTACTTCTCGATCATCACGCAGGCGCTGACCTTCGCGGCGATGCTGCTCTTTTTCCGCAACGAGACGGGTTTCGGCGGCAACAACGGCTTCACCGATTTCAAGCGCATCCTCGGCATCCCGCTCGACGCGCGCATGCGCGTGGCGCTGTGCGTGCTGAGTGGCTTGGTGCTGATCGGCTTCTACCTGATGTCGCGCGCGATCGTCGCCAGCAAGTACGGACGCGTATTGCAGGCGATCCGCGACGCCGAGACGCGCGTGATGTTCACCGGCTACGACCCCGTGGCCTACAAGCTGTCGATCTGGACGCTGTCGGCCGTGATGTGCGCGGTGGCCGGTGCGCTCTACGTGCCGCAGGTCGGCATCATCAACCCGGGCGAGATGAGCCCGGCCGCCGGCATCGAGATGGCGATCTGGGCCGCGGTGGGTGGCCGCGCAACGTTGATCGGCCCGATCGTCGGCGCCTTCTTCGTCAACGGTGCGAAGAGCTGGTTCACGGTCGCGTTTCCGGAGTTCTGGCTGTACTTCCTGGGCGCGCTGTTCATCGCGGTGACGCTGTTCCTGCCGAACGGGCTCATCGGCTTGCTGCGGAGGAAGTCGTGACCCCCGAGCTGATGGAAGCCGGGGCCGCCGTGCGGGCAGCGCACGCAGACAAAGCGGCCCTGGCGCCCAGCCGCTTCGTCGCGGCCGAGCCCTACTTCGGCCAGGGCGTGGCGCTCTACGTCGAGGACGTCACGGTGAGCTTCGACGGCTTCAAGGCCTTGAACCAGCTCAGCCTGACGATCGACGTCGGCGAGCTGCGCTGCATCATCGGCCCCAACGGCGCGGGCAAGACGACGATGATGGACTGCATCACCGGCAAGACGCGGCCCGACGCCGGCAAGGTCTTCTTCGGCAGCAACATCGACCTGCTGCGACTGAAGGAGCAGCAGGTGTCGCAGATCGGCGTCGGCCGCAAGTTCCAGAAGCCCACGGTCTACGAACAGCTCAGCGTGTTCGAGAACCTCGAGCTCGCGCTGAAGGCCGACCGGCGCGTGCGTGCGTCGTTGTTCGCGCGGCTCACAGGGGCGCAGCTCGACCGCATCGCCGAGGTGCTGGCCCTGATCCACCTGCAGGATGATGCGCGACGCACCGCCGGCCTGCTCAGCCACGGCCAGAAGCAGTGGCTCGAGATCGGCATGCTGCTGATGCAGGACCCCAAGCTGCTGTTGCTCGACGAACCGGTGGCCGGGATGACCGACGACGAGACCGAGCGCACGGCCGAACTCTTCCTTTCGCTCGAAGGCCAACACTCGCTGGTCGTCGTCGAGCACGACATGAAGTTCGTCGAGCAGCTGACCCAGGGGCGCAAGAGGGTCACCGTGCTGCACGAGGGCAGCGTCTTGGCCGAGGGGTTGCTGTCGGAGGTGCAGGCCAACGAGAAGGTCGTCGAAGTCTATCTGGGCCGATGAGATGCTGACGCTCGACGCTCTGAACCAGTCTTACGGCGGCTCGCACATTCTGCGCAACGTATCGCTCGAAGCCAAGCTCGGCGAGGTCACCGTGATCCTCGGGCGGAACGGCGTCGGCAAGACCACGTTGTTGAAGAGTCTGATGGGTGTCGTGCCGGTGACCTCGGGCCGGATCCTGCTCGACGGGCGCGAGATCACTCGCGCAGCGTCGTACGAGCGTGTGCGCGCCGGCGTCGGCTATGTGCCGCAGGGCCGCGAGATCTTCGGCCGGCTGAGCGTCGAGGACAACCTGCGCATGGGGCTGGCGACGAAGCCACGAGGCACGCCGATCCCGGCGGAGCTGTTCGAACTGTTCCCGGTGCTGAAGCAGATGCTGCAGCGCCGCGGTGGCGATCTGTCGGGCGGCCAGCAACAGCAGCTCGCGATCGCCCGGGCGCTGGCCGCGGGGCCGAAGCTCTTGATGCTCGACGAGCCGACC
>JAABTC010000392.1 GCA_011390055.1 Burkholderiales bacterium
GTCGACCACAGCGTGATGATCGACCACTACGGCACCCAATCGGCGCTCGACCTGAACATGAAACTCGAGTTCCAGCGCAACCAGGAGCGCTACGAGTTCATGAAATGGGGCATGCAGGCCTTCGACACCTTCGGCGTCGTGCCCCCCGGCTTCGGCATCGTGCACCAGGTCAACCTCGAGTACCTGGCGCGCGGCGTGCACCGTGGCAAGGACGGCACCTATTACCCCGACAGCCTGGTCGGCACCGACAGCCACACCACGATGATCAACGGCATCGGCGTGGTCGGCTGGGGCGTCGGCGGCATCGAGGCCGAGGCCGGCATGCTGGGCCAGCCGGTCTACTTCCTGACGCCCGACGTGGTCGGCATGGAGCTCACCGGCAAGCTGCGTGAAGGCGTCACCGCCACCGACCTGGTGCTCACCGTCACCGAAATCCTGCGTGCGGCCAAGGTGGTCGGCAAGTTCGTCGAGTTTTTCGGCGAAGGCGCGCGCACGCTGGCCGTGCCCGACCGCGCCACGCTGGCCAACATGGCCCCCGAGTACGGCGCGACGATGGGCTTCTTCCCGGTCGACGAGCGCACCATCGAGTACTTCGAAGGCACCGGCCGCACACGCGAGGAGATCGAAGCCTTCGAGGCCTACTTCCGGGCCCAGGGCCTGTTCGGCGTACCCGGCTCGACGGGCGCGCCGGAGTCGATGCGCAACGTGCAGTACAGCCAGACCGTCAAGCTCGACCTGGGCAGCGTCGTGCCCAGCCTGGCCGGCCCGAAGCGCCCGCAGGACCGCATCGAGATCACCCACCTGTCGAGCAAGTTCGCCGAACTGTTCAGCGCACCGATCGCCGCCAACGGCTTCAACCAGCCGGTCGCCAAGCTGGCCCAGGCGGTGACCACCCCGTCAGGCCTCACGCTGCACAACGGCGACGTGCTGATCGCCGCCATCACGAGCTGCACCAACACCAGCAACCCCAGCGTGCTGCTGGCCGCCGGCCTGGTCGCCAAGCGGGCGGTGGAAGCCGGGCTCACGGTGGCCCCGCACGTGAAGACCTCCCTGGCGCCGGGCTCGCGCATCGTCACCGAGTACCTGGGCAAGGCCGGCTTGCTGCCCTACCTCGAGAAGCTCGGCTTCAACGTGGCCGCCTACGGCTGCACCACCTGCATTGGCAACGCCGGCGACCTGACGCCCGAGATCAACGAAGCGATCACCTCGAACGACCTGATCTGCGCGGCCGTGCTGTCGGGCAACCGCAATTTCGAAGCCCGCATCCACCCGAACCTGAAGGCCAACTTCCTGGCCAGTCCGCCGCTGGTGGTGGCCTACGCGCTGGCCGGCAACGTGACGCGCGACCTGATGACCCAGCCGGTGGGCAAGGGCAAGAACGGCCAGGACGTCTACCTCGGCGACCTGTGGCCGACGAGCGACGAGGTCTACAAGCTGCTCAAGTTTGCGATGGACCCGCAGGCCTTCCGCGAGAACTACGGCAACGTCAGCAAGAACCCCGGCAAGCTGTGGGGCGAGGTCAAGGGCACCGAGGGTCAGGTCTACGACTGGCCCGCAAGCACCTACATCGCGCAACCGCCCTTCTTCGACGGCTTCACGATGGAGCCGAAGAAGGTGGTCTCCGGCGTGCAGCGCGCGCGCATCATGGCCCTCTTCGGCGACTCGATCACCACCGACCACATCTCACCCGCCGGCTCGATCAAGGAAGCCTCGCCGACCGGCGACTACCTCAAGTCGCACGGCGTGATGAAGGCCGACTTCAACAGCTACGGTGCGCGCCGCGGCAACCACGAAGTGATGATGCGCGGCACCTTTGCCAACGTGCGCGTCAAGAACCTGATGATCCCGGCCGGCCCCGACGGCTCGCGCGAGGAAGGCGGCGTCACGCTGTACCAGGGCGACGGCATCGACCGGGGCAGCAAGAAGTTCATCTACGACGCGGCGATGCAGTACATGGCTGCCGGCATCCCCACGGTGATCTTCGCCGGCGAGGAGTACGGCACCGGCTCCTCGCGCGACTGGGCCGCCAAGGGCACGCAGCTGCTGGGTATCAAGGCCGTGGTGGCGCGCAGCTTCGAGCGCATCCATCGCAGCAACCTGATCGGCATGGGTGTTCTGCCGCTGCAGTTCAAGGGCAGCGACTCGTGGCAGACGCTGGGCATCGTCGGCAACGAAACGGTGGACGTGGTGCTCGGCGATCGGATTGCGCCGCAGACCGATGCCAAGCTGGTCATCACCAGCGCCGACGGCCAGCGCCGCGAGTTCACGGTGACGCTGCGCATCGACACCGCGATCGAGGTCGACTACTACGCGCATGGCGGGATCCTGCCTTTCGTGCTGAGGCAGCTGCTCGCCGCTTGATGCGGGCAGGAGGGGGAGCATCGCCCCGCTCGGTCTGCTGGATTGACACAGGCCCCGGCGTCGCAAGGCGTCGGGGCCTGCTGCTTGGGCGGGCTGACGCAAGCGGACGCTGCCGACGCCTAGGGTTATCACCGATCTTAAAACTAACCAGTTCGTACATTATCCCTGCATGGTGAGCTGGAGCCGGTGATCGCGCAGTTCAGCACCAGCGTCGGCGAAGCCACGGTCAGCGAGGTCAGCGCCGAACTGGCCAAGTTGCGCAAGTAAGCCGGCGGCC
>JAABTC010000393.1 GCA_011390055.1 Burkholderiales bacterium
GGCTGCGCCGGCTCGCGCATTGGCAACGCAGCCTGGCCATTGCCCGCGCACCTGCGGACTGGGCCGCGGCCTTGGGCGGGTTGATCGCCGATTTCTTTCCGGAGCGTGCGCGCGACAGCGCCGATCGCGACGCCATCGATGGCTTGCGCGCGCAAGTCGCGGCCTTCGCGCGACAGGCCTTGCAGGCACGCGTGGCCAACGAGGTTCCCGCGCCCGTCGTGCGCGCCTGGTTCAGCGCGGCCCTGGCGACAAGCGACAGTCGCCAGCCCTTCCTCACGGGCGGCGTCACCTTCGGCCGCATGGTGCCGATGCGACTGGTGCCGTTCAAGGTCATCTGCCTGTTGGGAATGAACGACGGCGAGTTTCCGCGACGCGACCCGCCGGGCAGCCTGAATCGACTGGCGGCCCAGCTGTCCGGGCCGCATCGGCAGGTCGGGGATCGCTCGGTGCGCGACGACGACCGCGGCTTGTTCCTGCAATTGTTCGCCGCGGCCACGCAGGTTTTCTACGCGAGCTATCTCGGTCGCGATCCGCGCAGCGGTGAGTCGCTGCCGCCGTCGGTGGTGGTATCGGAATTGCTCGATGTCGCCGCGCAGTATTTCGGCTCTCCGGCCGCAGCTCGCAAGGGCCTGACCGTTGCGCATCCGCTGCAACCGTTCTCGGTGGCTGCCGTGGGCGGCGACGTGGGCGAGGGCAGCGATGCACGGCGCTTCACCTACCAGGCGGGCTGGGCCAGGGCCGCGGCGCTCACGCGTTCGCAGCGCTCGCCGCCGCCCGCGTTCGCGTCGCCGCTGGCCTTGCCCGCCAGCGTGGCAGCCACGGACTGGACGCGCGACCAACTGGTGCGCGTGCTCAGCCATCCGGCGCGCGCCTACCTCACCCAGCGACTCGGCCTGCGCCTGCCCGATGCCCAGGACCGGCTGCCCGACGAGGAACCCTTCGACAGCAACGATGGGCTGGAACGTTTCCAGCTCGATGCGCGGGTGCTGGATGCCTGCCTGGTTGATCCCAAGCTATCGGCGCAGGATTTGGCCGCGCGACTGCTCGCGGAAGGGCGGATCGCGCCGGGCGCGGCGGGCAGCGTCGCAATTGCCGACTCATTGAAGCGTCTCGGCCCCGCGCTGGGCGCATGGCGCGGCCACGGCGGGCAGCCGCGCAAACTGGCCTACAGCCTCGAACTGGATGGACTGCGCCTGACCGGCATGCTGCCACGCGTGCACGACCACGGGTTGCGCCAGTTCAGCGCCAGCAAGGGCCACGGAAAAACCGTGCTGGCATTGGGCGTGGATGCCCTGGCCTGGTTTGCCTGCGGCGAAACGGCGCCCATCGAGCGCATCGTCAGCGGCGCGGCGCTGCAGCGGATCGAACTCATTCCCGCGGCCGAGGCGCAGGCCAGGCTGTCCGGACTGATCGCGCTGGCGCAACACGCGCAGGCGGTCGCGCTGCCGTTCATGCCACGCGCGGGACTCGACCTGGTTGCCGCGAACGACCTGGATGAGGGCCTGCGCATGGCGGCCAATGCGTGGCGGCACGAGCATGGCGAAGGCGCCGATGCCTGGGTGCATCTGGCCTTGCGCGGCGCCATGCCCTTTGCCTCGGACGCCGCTGTCACGCAGGCCTTCGCGCAAATCGCCCAACAGGTTTTTGTCGGCCTGCCGGGCGTGGCAACCGGCAATTCCTCGTTCGTGACTGACCGGGAGCCATCCGATGGCTGAGCCCCTGGACCTGGGCCTGTCGCTGCCCGTGCACGGCGTGCAACTGATCGAAGCCAGCGCGGGCACCGGCAAGACCTTCACGGTGGCGACCTTGTACGCGCGGCTGGTCATCGAATTCGCCATCCCCGTGCCGCGCCTGCTGGCGGTGACCTTCACCGAGGCGGCGACCAAGGAGCTTCGCGAACAACTGCGCCAGCGCCTGCTACAGGCCCGGCAATTGCTCGAGCAAGCCGAACTGGAAGCGCCCCTGGCGCCAACCGAGGGCGATGCCGCCGAAACCGTGCTCGGCAAGCAGTTGCTGCGCGCTGCGCTACTGCGCGAAGGCGCCGGACCCTTGCTGTTGCGCCTGCGTCGGGCGGTCGAGCAGATGGACATCGCGCCCATCCACACCATCCATGCCTTCTGCCAGCGCGCCTTGAACGAACACGCGCTCGAGGCGGGCCAACCGCTGGCGCCGCGCGAACTGCTCGCCAATGAGGCCCTGCTGCGCGAAGAAGTGGCGCTTGAATTCTGGCGCCGCCATTCACTCGAGGCAAATGATGCGCAGGCCTTGCTGGCGGTCTGGAATTCGCCGGCGCAATTGGCCGACAGCCTGCGCGAACTGCTGGCGCTCGACGCCATCACGCCGCTGCCGCCAACCGACACGAGCGCCGAGGCCGAGTCGGGCCTGCACGCCGCCCGCGAAGCCCTGGCCTTGGCCTTCGATGCCCATGGCGACGCTGCCCGCGAACTGTTGCGCAAATCCTTCGCGGCCAAGGACGTGCACGCGACCTACAGCAAGGACAGCGCCGTGGACCCGGTCTGGAGCGCCCTGCGCGAATGGCGTTCCGACCCGACCGCCTCGGACCCGGACACCGACAAGCTCGCCAGATACGGCTCGAGCGCACTGAAAGACAAGACCAACGCA
>JAABTC010000394.1 GCA_011390055.1 Burkholderiales bacterium
ACGTGACCGATCATGGCGCGGCCGTCGAGAAACAGGCCCATCACCAGCGTGGTGCCCATGCCGGCGTACTGCGGATTGGAATTGGCGGCGTTGAAGATCGACCGGTTGGCGTTGTCGATGCAGATTTCCATCGCGCGCTTGAGCTCGCGCGTGCTGGCTTCAAAGCCGCCTTCGGCGATCCAGCGGCCCAGCTCGGTCTTGATGAAGGTGGTGGCCATGGCGCTGGCCACTTCGCCCGCGTTGTAGCCGCCCATGCCGTCGGCCAGCACGGCAATGTGGTTCTCGGTGTCCAGCGTCACCGAGTCTTCGTTGTTGTCCCTGACCAGCCCCGGGTCGGTCAGGCAGAAATACTCGAAATTCATGGGTGTGGGAGTTATACCTGCAGATCGGGCGCGGCCGGGGTGGATCGGTCCCTGCGCAGGGGCTGTGTCGCTTCGTAGGGGGTTTCGCGCGCGCCGTCGCTGGCGGGCAGGCTGGCGATGCGGCGCAGATCGGCGGCCATTTCGGCGCCGGTCTGGTGGCGCTGCTCGGGCAGCTTGGCCATGGCACGGGCGATCAGCACGCCCAGCGCGGGAGGCAGCTCGGGGCGCAGGCTGCGCACGTCGGGCGGCACCGTGTTGGCAATCTGGTACATCAGCGCGGCCAGCGAATCGCCCTTGAGCGGCAGCTCGCCAGTGAGCAGCTGGAACAGCATGGCACCCAGCGAATACAGATCGGAGCGGCCGTCCACGTGGTGGCCCGCCAGCTGCTCGGGCGACATGAAGCTGGGCGTGCCCAGCACCACGCCGGTCTTGGTGCGGCTGCTGTCGGTGATGCGCGCGATGCCGAAGTCGGTCACCTTCACGATGCCGGTGGCCGGGTCGAGCATCACGTTGGCGGGCTTGATGTCGCGGTGCACCACGTTCTGGCGGTGCGCATGGTCCAGCGCCTGCGCCACCTGCTCGCCGATGCGCAGCACGTCGGCCACCGGCAGCAGGCCACCGGCACGCGTGTTCGGCATCAGGTCGTGGCCGCTGAGGAATTCCATCGCGATGTAGGCCAGGTCGTGCTCTTCACCGGCGTCGAAGATGGTCACGATGTGCGGGTGCTGCAGTCGGCCGGCGGTTTCGGCCTCGCGGAAGAACCGGGCGCGCGCCTCTTGCAGGTCGCTGCCTTCAAACTCGGCCGACAGGGCCAGGGTCTTGATGGCCACCGTGCGCCCGATCTTCGGGTCGCGCCCCTGGTAGACCACGCCCATGGCGCCCTTGCCCAGTTCTTTCTCGACGCGGTAGCGGCCCAGCATGGGTTGCTCCACGCCTGCGCGGTCGAGCACCAGCGTGCCCCCCGGGTGGGCCGCGCCGCCAGCGCCCAGCACCACGGTTTGCGACAGCTGCTGCGCGCGCTCCAGGCGTGTCTTCACCTCGGTGTCGCTGCGGTCGAGTTTCGCCATGTGCTCGTACACCGCCTCGGCCTTGTTGAATTGACGCTTGCGCTCGAAGTCCAGCGCCAGGTGCTTGAGGTTGTCCATCAAGCCCGCGCTGTAAGGCACGCGCCGGTAGCGGTCGAAGGCCATGTCGAGCTGGCCCTGGCCCTGCAAGGCCAGGCCCATCATGCGGTTGGTCTCGGCCGATTCTTCGTCCGAGCGGCGCTTGCCGGCCTCGGTGACCAGGAAGCGGCGCGTGGTCAGCGCCAGGTGCCCGATGAGCAGCAGGGCCGCCGGCAGCACCAGCGGCAGCCAGGTGGACGCCTGCGCCAGCAAGGCGTATTCGGTGCCCAGCAGGGCGATGAAGATCAACGACGTGACGGCCGCACCCGCTGCCGCCGACAGGCGCGGCAGACCGAACGCGAGGTACAGAACGATGAGCAGCGCGCCGCCCAGCACGGCCGCGCCGCTCCAGACCGGTTGCGCGATGAAGTGCCCATTGAGCAGGCTCGACGTGATGTGCGCCAGGATGGCCGCCGGCGACAACGACGGCGACACCGGCGTGTTGAACAGCGTGCCCACGCCCGCGGCCGTGGCACCGATGATCACGATCTTGTCGCGAAACTTGTCGGCCGGCACGCGCCCGGCCAGCACGTCATGGAACGCGTCGGTGGTGAAGGCGCCGGTGCCGTCGCGGTTGGCGTAGAACTGGGGCAACACGCGCGCCACCTCGTCGGTGGGAATGAGCGCCGGGCCCAGCGTGAGGCCGTTGCCCGGGCGCAAGCCAATGTCGGCAGCCGACAGGTTGAGGCTGTGGGCAGCGATGGTCAGCGCCATCGACGGCACGGCATGGCCGTCGAATTGCACCAGCAAGGGTTCGCGGCGCACCGCGCCGTCGTCGTCGAGCCACTGGTTGAGGTGGCCCACAGCGGCGGCAACGGTGCCCAGCGCGGGCAGAGGCTGCTGTGTGCGCGTGGCGGGCAGACCGAAACCGCTGTCGTCCTGCACCGCACTGCGCCGCGCAAAGTCGGGCAAGGGCGCATCGGGCCGCCCGCGCGGCTCACCCAGCTCGAACACCGACGGCAGGATGACGCGGCCCGAGCGCTTGAGGCTGTCGGTCAGGCGGGCATCGGCGTCCAGCCGCGCCTCGGCGTCACCCAGAAAGCCCAGCAGGCGCTGGCGCGAGTCGGGTCCCAGGTCTTCCAGGCCGGCCGC
>JAABTC010000395.1 GCA_011390055.1 Burkholderiales bacterium
CCAGCGCGTGGGCATCAAGGACGTGCGCTACCCGCTCAAGCTCTCGGTCGCGGGCGCCGTGCAGTCGACCGCCGCGCTGTGGGACTTGGACGTGGCCCTGCCCGCCGAGAAAAAAGGCACCCACATGTCGCGCTTCGTGGCATGGCTCAACGACCTGGCTGCCACCGAGGCACCGCTCGATGCGGTGCTGCTGCGTGAACGCATGGCGCAGATGCTGGAGCGCCTGGGCGCCACCGAAGGCCGCATCGAAGCTCGCTTCTCGTTCTTCCTGAAGAAGCGAGCGCCGGTCTCGGGCGTGCCCAGCCTGATGGACTACCAGGGTCGCTGGATCGCCGAGGCGAAGGGCGGTCGCACGGCGCTCTGGGCCGAGGTGGCTGCGCCGGTGAAGAGCCTGTGCCCGTGCTCGAAGGAAATCTCCGACTACGGCGCCCACAACCAGCGCTCGATCGTCACGATCCGGGCCGAGGTGCAGGCCGAGGCCTCGATCGGTTGGCACGAACTGGTGCGCTTCGCCGAAGACAACGCCTCCAGCGAGATCTGGGCGATGCTCAAGCGCCCCGACGAGAAGTGGATCACCGAGCGCGCCTACGAGAACCCGAAGTTCGTCGAAGACCTGGTGCGCGACGTCGCGCTGGCTTTGAACGCGGATGTGCGGATCGGGCGCTATCGGGTGGACGTGGAGAACCTGGAGTCGATCCACAACCACTCGGCGTACGCGCGCATCGAGCGCGGCTGAGCCGACGCTGGCCAGCGCTTGCAGCGTGGCTATGGGGCAAGCTGTAGCGCTCAGGCAGGGGCCATCTGGTAGCCCGGGGTGGAGCGCGAAAGCGCCTCCTCGTCCGCGGTCATCTCGGTGGCCACGCCTTCGAACAACGGCGTCGACAGGTAGCGCTCCCCGGTGTCAGGGAGCATGCAGCACACCACCGAACCTTCGGGTGCGCGCTCGGCCACACCGATGGCCACCGCAAGCGAAGCCCCGCCGGAGATGCCGGTGAAGATCCCCTCCTCGGCGGCCAGCCGACGCGACCACGCGATCGCGTCGGGGCCGGTCACCGGAATGAGTTCGTCGTGGTAATGCTGGTCGACCGACTCCTGGAGCACGTGCGGAATGAAATCGGGCGTCCATCCCTGGATCGGGTGCGGGGTGAAGGCCGAGTGGCTGACGGCGGGTGAATGGTCGGGCGTGCGCTCCTGCGCCACACCACTGCCGAGCAGCGGCGCGATCGACGGCTCGCTCAGAATGATCTTGGTCTCCGGCCGCTCCTTGCGCAGCACGCGGCCGACGCCCGTGACCGTGCCACCGGTGCCGTAGCCAGTGACCCAGTAGTCGAGCCGCTCCCCGCGAAAGTCGGCCAGCAATTCGCGCGCAGTGGTGTTCGCATGGATCTTGGCGTTGGCGGCGGTCTCGAACTGGCGCGCGTTGAACCACCCATTGGCCTGGGCCAGCTCCTGCGCCTTGCGGTACATCCCCAGTCCCTTGGCCGCGCGCGGCGTCAGCACCACCTTCGCGCCGAGAAAGCGCATCAGGCGACGACGCTCGACGGAAAACGAGTCCGCCATCGTGACCACCAGCGGGTAGCCCTTGGCGGCACACACCATCGCCAGCCCGATCCCGGTGTTGCCGCTGGTCGCCTCCACCACCGTCTGCCCGGGCTTGAGCTCGCCGCTGCGCTCGGCCTCCTCGATGATGCTGATCGCCAGGCGGTCCTTGACCGACCCGGCCGGGTTGAAGAACTCGGCCTTCACGTACATGCGCACGTGCTTGGGTGCGATGCGGTTCAAGCGGATGCACGGGGTGTTGCCGATGGTGTCGACGACGCTGTCGTAAAGGCGACCGCGACCGTCGGTGGTGCGTGAGGCTTGCGATGTCATGGCGGCTCGCTTCGGGGTGGAAACGCCCCAGCCTACAGAGCGGCCCTGCTTTGTCAACCTGCCACAGGCTGTCACGCCAGCGTCAGCGCGAACCCCGCATGCGCCACCACCTGCCCATTGATCTGCACGTCGATGGCATGTCGGCCGGCGTGGTAGCGCCGCGTCGTGATCGCGCGCATCGGGTGCAGCTTGAATGCGTCGCGGTCGAATGGGGCCAGGTGGCGTGCAGCCGGATGGCCGCGGCTTCGATGAACGCCGCGTTCAACAGGTTCTTGAAGGGCACAGCGAGGTTAACGGGCCCTTCGATACCTCAGGGCGAGCGGGATCGGCGCATCGCCTTCTGGAGAATGAGTACGACGGCGCCGACCTGTCGATCCACCGCATCGGCGCCACGCAAACGCGAAGCGAATTGGTAGCGCGGCGCTACAGTCACACGCCAGTCACTTGGAGGACCCCATGTTTTCTCACATCATGATCGGCACCAACGATCTCGACCGCGCCAAGGCGTTCTACGACACGCTGCTGGGCACGCTGGGCGTGCCGGCCGGCATCGTCGACCGGCACCGCGTGTTCTGGCGCACGCCGTCCGGCACCTTCTCGGTCTCGCGGCCCATCGATGGCCAGCCGGCCACGGTCGGCAACGGCAGCACGGTCGGCTTCACGTGTACGTCCGCCGAGCAGGTCGATGCCTGGCACGCCGCCGGCGTGACCCACGGGGGCACGAGCTGCGAAGACC
>JAABTC010000396.1 GCA_011390055.1 Burkholderiales bacterium
AGGCCGGCCCCGGTGACCACCACCTCGGACATCTGGCCCGGCTCGAGCGCATAGAGCGCAGCCTCGAAGGCCGGCACCATGCGGCCCCGCGGCACTTCGCCCAGGTCGCCACCATTGAGCGCCGAGTTGTCTCCCGAATGGCGCCGCGCCTGCTCCGAGAAATCGGCGCCGGCCACGATCTCGGCGCGGATCGCATCGATGCGCGTGCGCGCTGCGGTGCGTTCCTCGGCCGAGATGCCCTGCGGCAGCTTGATCAGGATGTGGCTGGCCTTGGCCGCCTGGGGCTTGGTGAAGCGGTGCAGGAACTCTTTGTAGAACGCGGCAACCTCTTCGTCGCTGACCACCGGCCCATCGGACGACATGCGCACCAGGTACTTGGCGCCCGACAGGTCGTGGCGCACGTACTCGGCGTAGTCCTTCTCGTTGAAGCCGGCCAGCTCGAGCTTGCGCGCAAAGGCGTCGCGGCTCTTCATCTGCTCGGCCATCTGGCGCAGCACGGCCTGCACCTCGGCGTCGTCGGCCACGATGCCCTCGGCCTTGGCCGCCTGCCACAGCACCTCGCGCTCGATCAGCTGGTCCAGCGCCTCGCGCTTGAGCTTCTTGTACACGCGCGGCTGGATCATCGTGGTGACGTTGCGCCGCTGGTTCTTGGTGTACTCCTCGAAGTGGCGCTCCAGCCGCAGATTGGTGATCTCGGCGCCGTTCACGCGCGCGGCCACGCCCGGGATGTTCTGGGCCAGGGCCAGCATGGAACCCAGGGTCAGGCTTGCGGCCAACAGCCCTGTGCGCAGGCTTGCGATGCTCATGGTGTCACTCGATCCTGATGTAGCCACTGGCCGGTTTGAGGCGGTGCCCGCCCAGATCCACCGAGAGGACATAGCCGCCCATGGAACCGATGCGCCGATTGGGCCCGTACGACAGGGCCGGTGTCACCGTGGTCTCGAAGCTGAACAGGTTTTCCAGCGCGTTGATCAGCTTGGCGCGGCTGAGGTCGCGGCCGGCGCGCTTGAGCGCTTCTTCCAGCAGCAGTATCGAGGCGTAGGCCGAGGCCTGCGTCGCCTGGTGGCGCGGCCCCAGGCCGGCACTGCGCTGGAAGCCGCCCAGCGCGGTGGCACCCTCGCGCGTGATGTCCGAGGGCTGGGTCGGGTAGGACAGGTAGACGCGGTTGCCCAGCGTGGTGGGCAGGTGCAGCGCCGACCGACCCACACGCACGCCCGGCGCCAGCAGGTAGGGCGTCCAGATGGCATCGCGGATGTGCGTGCCCAGCTGCTCCATCTCGGGGTCGGTGCCCAGGAACAGCAGCATCTGCACGCCCGCCTGCTGCAGCTTGGCCACCAGTTCCCGCGCCGGCATGCGGCCGGCAGGGTAGTGCACGGCCACCGAGCGGTTCCAGCCGCGCTCGCGGAAGCTCTCCACGGCGGCGTCGGCGATCTCGGCCATGCCGTCTTCCTGCGGGTGCACCACCGCCACCACCGGGTCCTGCAGCTTGAGGTGCGTGGCCGCGAACTCGGCCAGCACGCGCGACTGCTCGGCCAGACCAGGCAGCACGAAGAAGGTGTAGCGGTTGACATCGGCCGCCATCTGCGTGCGCAGCGTGAACGGCCCCACCACGGGCACCTTCAGGCGCTCGGCCAGGGCCGCGGCTTCGCGCTCGAGGCCGGACGTGACCGGGCTGACCACGGCAAATACCTGCGCCTCGGTGAACAGTTGCTCGGCGTTCTTCAGGCTGGTGGCGCGGTCGTCGGAGTACTCGGCCACCACCAGCTCGACCTTGCGACCGACCAGACCGCCGCGGGCGTTGAGCACCTCGATGTGCGCGCGCAGCACCGCACCCATGGCCTGCCCCATCTCGGCCAGACGGCCGCTGACGGGCAGCAGCGTGCCGATGCGCAGGCGCTCGGCGCTCAGGCCGGGGTCCAGGTCGGTCTGGATGCGCTTGAGGTAGGCCACCAGCGCCGACATGTCATCCAGCGCCATCAGGTAGCGTGGCATGGCCAGGTCGAGGCGGTTGCCGGCAGGATCCTTGCCGTAGGTCAGGGCCTCTGAAAAGCTCTGCTCGTCGAAGGCGCCGTGCGTGCGGCCGTCGTCGTGGCGGTGGCCGTAAGAGCGCGTCAGGTGGCCCCAGGTGATGTCGCCGGGCTTGACGGCCCCTTCGGGCCGGCCCAGACCGTCGGCGCCGTGGCAGTTGCCGCAGGGCAGCGTGGCACCCTCGACCGGCAGTTCCTGCGCACCGATGAAAGCCTTCAGCGGCTTGCCGCTGGGGCTGACGCCCTCCAGGTAGATCTTCTTGCCGGCTTCTTCCTGCGGTGTCAGCGGCGTGGCAAGGGGCGCGGCCAGCGCTGCGGGCACCGTCAGGCAAAGCAGGGCCAGCAGCCGCCAGACGCGGCGCAGCGGGGTGGGCGCCATCATGGGTTCAGTTCGGTTTGGCCGAACCAAGCCCGGGCAACGGCAGCATGTTGTCGCCGTCGACCAGCATCATGATCTGCGCAGCCAGCAGGTCGGGCGGCATGTTGGGCAGCATCTTGCGGCCCTTGTCGGCGTTGAAGTTCCAGGCCACCAGCTGGGTGGAGTGGGTCTCGACGTTCTCGCTCCACTGG
>JAABTC010000397.1 GCA_011390055.1 Burkholderiales bacterium
GATGCGGTGGGCAGGGTTTCGTCAAGCCAGCCCAAGGACCGGGTGAAGATGGCGCTGATGCTCTTCGAGATCGCGCCCGACTACAAGGTGCAGAAATGAACTTGCCCGGCAATAAGGACATCCAGCGCCTGCTGGACGAAGAAAAATCGCTGCGTTCGCGCCGCCAGTTCCTGATGTCGGCGGCGGGCGTGGCCGGCATGGGCGCGCTGGGAAGTTTTGGCTTCAGCCTCAACTCGCTGGCGGCGGCGGCAACGATGTCGAGTGCGGCGCTGCCCACCGACTACAAGGCGCTGGTGTGTTTCTTCATGTTCGGCGGCAACGACAACGGCAATACGCTGGTTCCGTTTGACCAGACCACTTACAACTCTTACCTGATGGGGCGCGAGGGCTCACTGGCGCGTCCGCTTGGCATCACCCGCCTGCGCGAGGAACTGCTGCCGCTGGTGACGCCTTCGATGACCGACGGCCGCCAAGTCGGCCTGCCGCCGGAAATGTCGCGGCTGAAGGCGCTGTACGACCAGGGCAAGGTTGCGATCCTGCCCAACGTGGGCGTGCTCGCGCACCCGACCACGCGCACCCAATACCAGAGCAAGACCATCGAACTGCCGCCGCAATTGTTCTCGCATTCCGACCAGCAGCGGTTCTGGCAGTTGGGCGTGCCCAACTACACCACGCTCACCGGCTGGGCCGGGCGCATGGGCGACTTGCTCGCCGCGGCCAATTCCTCGGCCGCCGTGTCCATGTGCGTTTCCTTGAACGGCAACAATGCCTGGCAGGTCGGCAACTCCGTGCTGCCCTATCCGATCAATGCCGAAACCGGCGCGGCTGAATTCTGGTCGTTCTGGAACAGCAACCGGCGCAACGCGATGAATGCGCTGAATGCCGACCCGCGCACCGGCAACATGCTCGAACGGCAGGCATCGCGTGTGTACAACCGCGCCGTGTCCGCGCAGGACCTGATGCGCACCTCGCTGGCCGCCGGCCAGAACTTCGACGACCTGTTCACCGGGGTGCCGGGCGACATCGACCCGGGCCTGGTCGAGGACTACATGGAAGTGCAGGAGAACTTCAAGATGGTGGCGCGCATGGTCGACTCGCGCGAGCGCCTGGGCCACAAGCGACAGATCTTCTTCGTCGGCCTGGGCGGCTTCGACGACCACGACAGCCTGGCCGACCACGGCGACCGCCTGCGCATCGTCTCCGACCACATGGCGGCCTTCTACGCGGCCACGGTGCGCATGGGCATCCAGGACAAGGTGGTGACCTTCACCGCGTCGGACTTTGGCCGCACGCTCAAGAGCAATGGCAGCGGCTCCGACCACGGCTGGGGCTCGCATCATTTCGCGATGGGCGGGTCGGTGCTGGGCGGCGACCTTTACGGCAGCTTCCCGTCAATGGACATCGCCGGCCCCAATTCCGTGGAAGCGCAGGGCCAGTTGCTGCCTTCGACGTCGGTGGACGAATACGCAGCCACGCTGGCGAAGTGGTATGGCGTTTCCAGCAGCGACATTCCGCTGGTGATCCCCAACATCGGCCGCTTCGCGCGGCCGGACCTGGGCTTCCTGCCGCCGGTCTGATGCCGGCGGCAAGGCGTCAACTCAAGAGTTCCACCACATCAGGAAACTGTGCCACAGGCGCTTGAAGATGTTGGCCTGCTCGCTGGCCTGCAAGGCCACCAGCGGGCGCTCGGCGATCAGCTTGCCATCGAGCGTGACGCGCAGTTTGCCGATGACCTGGCCCTTGGTGATGGGCGCGATGAGCGTCTTGGAAACATCCATCATCGGCTTGAGCTGCGCATAGCGGCCACGTTCGACCGAAATAACCAGCGGCGCCGTGATGCCCAGGTCGATCTGGTTGACGGTACCCTTCCAGACCTTGTGCGTGGCGATTTTTGCGTTGGCCGCATAGAGCTGGTGCGATTCGAAGAAGCGGAAGCCCCACTCGAGCAGGTTGAGGTTGCCGTTCTCGCGCAGGCGGAAACCTTCGCCTTGCGACTTGGCATCGATGCCCATCACCACCGAAACGAAACGCTGGTCGCCGCGCTTGGCAGAAGCGAGCAGGCAGTAACCCGCGGTGGAGGTGTGGCCGGTCTTGATGCCGTCCACGCCGCTGCCTTCGCGCCACAGCAAGCCGTTGCGGTTGTGCTGGGTGATGGTGCCGACCGTGTATTCCTTGATGCTGTTGTAGGCGTAGATTTCCGGGAATTCACGGATCATCGCGCGGCCCAGCAGGGCCAGGTCGCGGGCGCTGGTGTAGTGGTTTTCCGCCGGCAGGCCGTGCGCGTTGACGAAGTTGCTGTTGTTCATGCCCAGGCGCTTGGCATACATGTTCATCAGTGCAGCGAAGGCCTCGGCACTGCCGGCCACGTGTTCGGCGATGGCGATGGCGGCGTCATTGCCCGACTGCACCGACAGGCCTTTTTCGATGTCGCTCATCTTGACGCGGCTGTTGAGCTCGAAGCCGCTGTAGCTGCCATCGGTGCCGGCGCCGCCTTCGCGCCAGGCGCGTTCGCTGATGGCGACCAGGTCGTCGTGCTTGATCTTGCCGTTCTTCACTTCGGCCGCGGCGACATAGGAGGTCATCACCTTGGTG
>JAABTC010000398.1 GCA_011390055.1 Burkholderiales bacterium
GCAAGGTCAAGCCCAACATGTTCGTCTCCTCGGCGCTTGCAGGCGCCCCTATCGAACGGACGACAGGCCACTCTGCCACTCCTGAACGCTGTGGGTCGGGCCGTGGCTGACGCCTTCACAACGGTTTACATGGCAGCCGGCGTGCCAGGGTGCCGGTGGATCAGTCGTCGGCGTCGGCCGGGTCCAGGTCGGGAAACAGCACGCTGGTGAAGCCGAGCTTGCTCAGGTCGCGCATGCGCGTGGGGTACAGGCGGCCGATCAGGTGGTCGACCTCGTGCTGCACCACGCGGGCATGGAAACCGTCGGCCTCGCGTTCGATCGGCCGGCCCTCGGGGTCGACGCCGCGGTAGCGGATGCGCGCGAGCCGCGGCACCACGCCCCGCAGCCCCGGCACCGAAAGGCAGCCTTCCCAGCCCTCTTCCTCGCGGTCGCCGAGCGGCTCGATGACCGGGTTCAGCAGCACCGTGCGAGGCACCGGCGGCGCTTCCGGGTAGCGCTCGCTGTGGGTGAAGCCGAAGATCACCAGCTGCACGTTCTCGCCGATCTGCGGCGCGGCCAGGCCTGCGCCATGCGCGGCTTCCATGGTTTCGAACATGTCGGCGATCAGCGTCTTCAACGCCGGCGTGCCGAACTCGCGCACCGGTTCGGCCACCCGCAGCAAGCGCGCATCGCCCATCTTCAGGATCTCTCGCACAGCCATTGCAGCGTCTCCGTGGATCTGCGCTCGATTATGGGACGGCGCGCCAGAGCCATGCCGCGCCACGCACGCCAGACGAATCGCCGTGCAGCGCCGCGCGCAGCGGTGTGGCCACACCGTCGGAGAACACGTGCCGCTGCCAGCGCGCCGGCACCTCGTGCAACAGCATGTCGAGGTTGCTCAGGCCGCCGCCCAGCACGATCACCTCGGGATCGAGCAGGTTGATGACCTGCGCCAGCGCCATCGCCAGCCGCTCGGCATAGCGCGCGAGGCTGGCCTGCGCGGCGGGCTCGCCCTGGGCCGCCTGTGCCGCGATCTGGCGTGCGTCGAGGTCGGCACCGCCATGGCGCAGGTGGTCGGCGGCCAGCCCCGGCCCGCTCAGCAGCGTTTCCAGGCACATGCCGCGGCCGCACCAGCAATGCGGCATCGGCAGGCCGCGGTCCTCGGGCAGCCGCGGCGCCGGGTTGTGGCCCCACTCGCCGGCGATGCCGTGGGCCCCCGGCCAACCCTTGCCGTCGAGGGCGATGCCCGCACCCACGCCGGTGCCGAGGATGGCGGCGAAGACCACCCGCGCCCCGGCCCCGGCACCGTCGACGGCCTCGCTGGCCGCCATGCAGTTGGCATCGTTGTCCAGGCGCACCGGCCGGTGCAGCAGCCGCGCCAGGTCGCGGTCGAGCGGGCGGCCGTTCAGGGTGGTGGTGTTGGCGCCCTGCACCACCCCGCTGGCGGCCGAGATGCAGCCCGGGATGCCCACCCCGAGCGGCAGCCCGCGCACGCCGAGCTGCGTTTCGGCGCGCTCGACCATCTCGCCCATCGCCGCGAGCACGGCGTCGTAGCCCACCGGCGTGGCGATGCGCTCGCGCAGCAGGAAGCGGCCGTCGTCGGGCGCCAGCGCCGCGATCTCGATCTTGGTGCCGCCGAGGTCGATGCCGAGCAGGGGCGCGTTCATCGGCTCTCCAGCAGGGCGGTGAGCGCTGCTTCGTCGATCACGGCGATGCCGAGCTCGCGCGCCTTGTCGAGCTTGCTGCCGGCCTCGTCGCCGGCCACCACGAAGTCGGTCTTCTTCGACACCGAGCCCGTGACCTTGCCACCGGCCGCCTCGATCGCCGCCTTGGCGTCTTCGCGCGCCAGCGTCGGCAGCGTGCCGGTGAGCACGAAGGTGCGGCCCGCCAGCGGTTTCGGGCTGCGGTCGGCCGTGCCGTCGTGTTCGGGCCAGGTGATCCCGGCCGCCCGCAACTGTTCGATCACCTCGCGGTTGTGCGGCTGCGCGAAGAAGGTGTGGATGCTCTCGGCGACGATCGGGCCGACATCGTCGACCTCGAGCAGTTGCGCCACGCTCGCCGCCATCAGGTGGTCGATCGAGCCAAAGTGGCGGGCCAGGTCTTTGGCGGTGGTCTCACCCACCTGGCGGATGCCCAGGCCGTAGAGAAATCGCGCGAAGGTCGTGGTCTTGCTCTTCTCGAGCGCCGCAACGACGTTGGCCGCGCTCTTCTCGGCCATGCGGTCGAGAGCCGATAAAGAAGTGACGCCGAGCTTGTACAGGTCGGGCAGGCTGCGGATGACGCCGCCTTCGATTAGCTGATCGACCAGCTTGTCGCCCAGCCCTTCGATGTCCATCGCGCGCCGGCCGGCGAAGTGCAGCACGGCCTGCTTGCGCTGGGCAGCGCAGAACAGGCCGCCGCTGCAGCGGTGGTCCATCCCGCCGCGCTCGCGCACCACCGCGCTGCCGCACACCGGGCACGTGCGCGGCATGCGGAAGTTACGCACGTAGCCGCTGCGGGGGCCCGGCACACGGCCCACCACTTCGGGGATCACGTCACCGGCACGCCGCACGATCACCGTGTCGCCGACGCGCACGCCCTTGCGGCGCAGCT
>JAABTC010000399.1 GCA_011390055.1 Burkholderiales bacterium
GGCACGCGCGCATGGTGGGCCACGCTCATCGCACCGGGGTGGAAGGCGGTGATCTGGTTGTTGTCGGCGTCGGTGATGATCATGCACTGCGCGGTGTGCTCGGCCTGTTCGACCAGGATTTGCGAGGTGTCCAGGCCCAAGCCTTTCATGCGGGCGAGGTACTCGCTGCCGTCGTTGCCGAGCGCGGCCAGGATCACCGGTTCGCCACCCAGCTGCTTGAGCGTGTAGGCAATGTTGCCGGCGCAGCCGCCCCACTCGCGGCGCAACGTGGGCACCAGGAACGAGACGTTCAGGATGTGCACCTGGTCGGGCAGGATCTGCTGCGCGAACCGGCCGGGAAAGTTGGTGATGGTGTCGAAGGCGAGGGAACCGCAGATCAGGGCAGGCATGGGCAAGGCTCGTTCAAGGGTAAAAGATTTCGACGCTGTAGCCTGAAACGCGGCGTTCGCCGGTGTCCAGCACCGCCTGCAGGTTCAGCTCAGCCCCGGGCGCCATGCGGGTGGGCGTGGCAGGACCGAAGTCGCGCGGGTCGAGGACGCGCCGCGCCACCAGCTCGCCGCGGCTGTCGGTCAGGCTCAGGTCGAGCGACGGCGTCATCAGCGGCAGGCTGTCGCGGTTGCGCAGCGCCACTTGCAGGCGCACGCGCGCCGGATCGTCGAGCTGCGTCAGGCCGCTGCTTTCGACCGCCAGGCTTTCGATGCGACGCGGCGCCTCGATGCGGCAGCCGGCCACCACGCACAGCTGCGCGAGCACCGGCGCGAGCCAGGGGTGCTGGGCGCTCAGGGTGTCGCGCTGTGCGTACAGCCCCTGCAAGCCGAGCGCCACCAGCAACAGCGCGGCGGCAGCGCCGAGGCCAGCGCGCGCCCGCGAGCTGCGCCAACGCTCGTTCCACTCGGCCTGGCGCAGGAAGTCCGGTGCGGCGTCGCCGCCCGGTCCGCTGCGATCGTCCAGCGCGTGCGCGCCGGTCGGGTCGCCGGCGACGGTGCTGCGTGCAGCGAACAGGCCGCCATCGCTGTCGGGGTGTTGGGTGGCTTCGGGGCTGTCGCTGTGGGCCAGCGCGGTGGTGCGCCAGCGGTCGTCGGCGTCGTCGCTGTCGGCCCCATCGCCGGCCGGTTTGTCTGCCGGTGCGTCGGCGCGGTCTGCGTCGGGGTTCTCGAGCAGACGCGTCTGGAGCGCCGAGTCTTCAGCCTCGCCGTCGGGGTGCATGTCGCCCGCCCCCGCGGCGATCGCTGCGGCTGCCGAGCGGTCGTCCGTGCTCCCCGAGAGCATCTCGAGGGCACCGCGCTGCGAAGGTGTCCAGGCCGGTGCGTTCTCGCGCTCCAGGTCGAACAGGCCTTCGAGGGCATTGAAGACTTCGGAGCATCGGCCGCAGCGAACCCAGCCTTCCGAGACCTTGAGCTGGTCCTGCACAACACGGAACACCGTGCCGCAGGCCGTGCACCGGGTGGCCAGGCTCATTTCATTCGGCGGCTGTCGCAACCATCAACACCCAGTCTTCGTCGCGGTCGGCGACGTCCAGGGCTGCCCACGGCGCGTAAGCGTCGCGCAGTTCGTCCACCTGGCGCTCGAGGATGCCGGCCAGCACCAGCGAGCCCGCAGGCGCGACGCGGCCGGCCAACAGGGGGGCCAGCAACGTCAGCGGCTTGGCCAGGATGTTGGCCAGCACCCAGTCGTGGCGTCCGTGGGCGGCGTCGGGCAGGCCGCAGGTGATCGTCACGCCGTTGGCGGCCGCATTGGCACGGCTGGCCTCCACCGAGGCCGGATCGATGTCCACGGCCTGCACCTGCGTGGCCCCGTGCAACGCAGCTGCGATGGCCAGGATGCCTGAACCGCAACCGTAATCGAGCACCCGCTGACGCTGGGCCGCCGGCTGGCGTCGTGCCTGGCGCGCGATCCAGCGCAGGCACATGCGCGTGGTGGGGTGGGTGCCGGTGCCGAAGGCCAGCCCGGGGTCGAGGCGGATCACGGTTTCGGCCTGTGCCGGCGCTGCGTGCCAGCTCGGCACGATCCAGAAGCTGGGCGTCACTTCCACCGGCGCGAACTGCGATTGCGTGAGCCGCACCCAGTCGGTTTCGGGCACCGACTGCAACGATTGCAGTTGCGCGCCAAGGGCCCATGCCTGCGCCAGCAGCAGCGTGGCGGCGTCGGTGGCCGCGGCTTCGCTTTCGAACAGCGCACGCAGTGTCGACTGTCGCCATGCCAGGCGCGGTGCCTGCAGGCCCGGCTCGCCGAACAGCGCCTCCTCGGCCTCGCTGTCGACGTCGGCGTCTTCCACCGACACCGACACAGCGCCCAGCTCGTCCATCAACGCGTCGGACAAGGGTTCCACCTGCTCGGCGGACGCCCGCAGTACCAGCTCGTGCATCGTCAGCGCAGCATGGCGCGGGAAAGTCCGCGCAGCAGTCGCCCGGGTCGAGCCTCTCCAAGCAAACGCCACGGATCCGGCTTTGCCGGTCCGTCGGGGTTGCCCCCCTGGGGGGGAGCGGCGAAGCCGCTACGGGGGGGGGTCACCTCTTATGCTGACCGAGCCAGCCCTCGAGGTAATGGATGTTGGTGCCGCCCTCGATGAA
>JAABTC010000004.1 GCA_011390055.1 Burkholderiales bacterium
CGTCTCCGATGCCAGCAGCGCGAGCACCTGGCCGCGCTTGACGCGGTCGCCCACCTGGGCCCGCACCTCGGTCAGCCGCAGACCCTGGGCTTCGGCGCCGACGCTTGCTTCCTGCCAGGCGGTGATGCTGCCGTTGGCGGCGAGCGTCTGCGGCCAGCGCGTGGCCTGCGGCGTGGTGACCGTGACGGTGAGCGAGGGGCGGGCCGGCGTGGCGCCTGCGGCGGGCTTGTCGTTGGCCGCGCGCACGGCGAGCGCCGCGGCGGTCAGGCCGAGCAGCGTGGCCACGAGGGCGGCGGCGGCGAGCTTGCTTCGATTCGAAAACATGCTGAAAGCTTCCTTCATCACGGGTTCCTCGATGGGGCGACGGGCGCTGCATCGGCGGCCGACCAGCCTCCGCCGAGGGCGCGGTACAGCGCGATCCAGGCCAGCACGCGTTCGCGCTGCACGGTCAGCAACGCGCTCTGTGCGGCCAAGGCGGTGCGGCGCGCATCTTCGCGGTCGATCAGGCTGCCCGCGCCAATGCGCCAGCGTTCCTCGGCGGCGGCAAAGTAGTCGCGAAAGCCCAGTGCCGCGCGCTCGGCATCGGCTTCGCGCCGGGTGGCCGAGTCCAGGCGCAGCAGGGCTTCTTCCACCTCGCCGACCGCACGCCGCAGCCGGTCATCGAGCAACGCACGCGCTTCGTCGTAGCGGCCACGCGCGCCCTCCTCGCGCGCCGCGATCGCGCCGCCATCGAAGATCGGCAGCGACAAGCTCGGCCCGAACCCCCAGGTGCCCGCGTCGCTGCTCGCACCCCCGACCCGCAAGCCGGCGATGCCCAGCGTGCCGGCGAACGACAGCCGTGGATAGCGCGCCGCTTCGGCCACGCCGACCTCGGCGGCGGCCGCCACGACGTCGCGTTCGGCTGCCGCGATGTCCGGGCGTTGCGCGAGCAGCTGGGCTGGCAAGGTGGCGACACTGAACTGGGCCGGGCTCGGCAGCTGCGCGCTGCGCGGGGCCAACCCATCGCGCAGCGCCGCCGGGGCCTGGTCCGTCAGCACCGCCAGGGTCTGCAGCAGCACGTCGCAGTCGGCGCGCTGGGCGATCGCGCGGTTGCTGGCGTCCGCCGCTGCGGCGTCGGCCAGTGCGCCGTTGGCGGGTGCCTCGAAGCCGACGCGTACCTTCTCGCTCGTGAGGCCTGCGATCTGCCGCTGCGATCCCGCGTCCTGGTCGAGCACCGTGCGCTGAGCTTCACAGGAGCGCAGCGCGACGTAGCTTTGCGCCACCTCGGCCGCCAGGCTTACGCGAGCCGCGTGCCAGCCGAGCGTGGCCTGCTCGGCCCGTGCCGTGGCGGCAGCGACCTCGGCGCGGCGCGCGCCGAAGAGGTCAATCTCCCACTGCGCATCGGCGCTCGCGCCGTACTGGCTGACGCTGCCGAACTCGGTGGCGGTGCTGCGACCCCGGTTGGCCTGGGCGTTGAGGTCGAGCCGCGGCAGTCGCGCAGCCTCGGCGCCGCGCAGGCCGGCACGCGCCTGGCGGATGCGGGCGGTGGCCTGCGCCAAGCTCGGGCTCGTCGCCTGGGCCCGGTCGATCAGCGCCGCCAAAAGCGGATCGTCGAAACGGGGCCACCAGCCGCTGAGCGCCCGGGCATCGCCGCCGTGGGGCAGGGTGGCGCTCCATGCGGCTGCGGGTGGCGGGCTCGGCGCGCTGGGCAGGCGCGGTGTGCTGCACCCGGCCAGCAGCAGCAAGGCCAGTCCGAGGCCGAGGGGGCGCAATCGCAAGACATCAGGCTTCATCGGGATACGGCACAGTGGGTGGGTCGGCAGGCAGCGCCGCGGCGTGGCGGGCACTCTCGTGGGCGACGATGGCCATGCCCCAGTCGACGATCCGCGCCAGCGCATTCGACATCGGCTCGGGGCCGCGCAGCAGGTTGGGCGCCAGGATCTGCATGAACTCGCGCGACATGCAGTAGTCGTGTGCCATCGCGACCAGCGCAAACGCCAGGCGATGCACATCGTCGCCGGTGTCGGCGACGCCGATGTGACGGGCCAGCAAGCGCACCAGTGCCGCATGGTGCGGCACGACATGCTCGGCCACGGTGGCCGCGTACAGCGGGTTGGGCTCGACCATGCCGCGCAAGTGCAGGCGCATGTGCTGGGCGCTGGCCCCGTCGGCGCTGCCGATGAAGCCGCGCAGCACGCGCGTCAGCGCTTCGCGCAAGGTCAGCCCTGCATCGTCGATGCCGGCAAAACCCTCGGTCATCTGGCGCATCGGCGCCAGCAAGGTCTCGCGGTAGAGCCCTTCCTTGTCGCCGAAGTGGTAGTGGATTGCCGCGGTGTTCAGGCCGGCAGCGGCGCAGATCTCGCGCGTCGAGGCCTTGGCATAGCCCTTTTCGGCGAAGATCCGTTCGGCCTCGGCCAGCAGGCGGGCGCGGGCGGGATCACGCTTTTCCATGGCCGGCGCTTCGACGCCAGGCGCCGTCCCAGCGCTCTGGAACGCGTCCGACGGATCGAGGGGCAGGGGCGGTGCAACCATGAGGCCGCGATCCTAAGGGATCCCATCAAGCGCTTGCTTGACTGGGGTCTCTAAGGTGCGACCCTGGGTCTCCCGTCTGCCGCCGCGGTGTCAGGCCGCGACGTGCGTGGCTGTGTAGCGCGCCACCAGCGCCAGCAGGTCCTCTTCGGAGTACGGCTTGCCGAGGTAATGGTCGACGCCCAGCTCGGCCGCATGGTCGCGGTGCTTCTGCGCGATCCGCGAGGTGATCATGATCACTGGCAGCGCGCGCAAGCGGGTATCGGCACGCAGGTTGCGCACCAGGTCGAACCCGTCCATGCGCGGCATTTCGATGTCGGACAGCACGACGGCCGGCAACTCCTCGGCCAGCTTGTCGATGGCGTCGAGCCCGTCCTTGGCCAGCACCACCCGATAACCCTCGCGCTGCAGCAGGCGCTGCGTGACGCGGCGCACGGTCAGCGAGTCGTCGACCACCAGCACCAGCGGCGCGATCGGCGGCGCCGGGGTCTGCGGGTCGGGCGCCGAAGGCCGGCTGCCACGCATGGCCTCGAGGGCTTGCTCGCCGTACAGCGTGGCCAGCGCCACCGGGTTGTAGATCAGCGCCGGTGCGCCGGAGGCCAGCAGCGTGATGCCGACCAGCCCTGGCACGCGTGCCAGTTGCGCCCCCAGGTTCTTGACCACCACTTCCTGGTTGCCGAGCACCTCGTCGACGTGCAGCGCAATGCGCTGCTGCGCACTCTTGATCACCACGACATGCAGCGAGCGCGTGGCGATCTCCTGGCTGTGCGCGCTGCCTTGCAGCAGGGCGCCGAGCCAGAAGAACGGCAGCGTCTGGCCATTCAGCTCGTAGCGGCCGTTCTGGTGGGCGGCGGCCACTTCGTCGGGCTTGGCCCGGCGCACGGTCTCGAACAGCGTCGCCGGCACCGCCACCGTCACATCGCCCGCGCGCAGCATCACCACCTGCGTCACCGCGGTTGTCAGCGGCATCAGCAACCGAAAGCTGGTGCCCTGGCCAAGTGCACTGGCGGTTTCGATGCGCCCGCCCAGCGCGTTGACCTCGCTGCGCACCACGTCCATGCCGATACCACGTCCGGCCAGCTCGGTGATCGATTCGGCCGTGGAGAAACCGGGCGTGAAGATGAGTTGCGCGAGCTCGGCGTCCGGCACCGCGGCATCCGGTGGCAGCAGGCCGAGCGCCAGGCCCCGGCTGCGGATGCGGGCCAGATCCAGCCCGCCGCCGTCGTCGCGGAATTCGACCGCCACCTCGTTACCCTCGTGGGCCACCGAAACGGTGATCTGCCCGGCCGGCTCCTTGCCCGCCGCCTGGCGCACGGCCGGCAGCTCGATGCCGTGCGTGACGCAGTTGCGCAGCAGGTGCTCGAAGGCTCCGCCCATGCGTTCGAGCACCCCGCGATCGACTTCGATCGAACCTCCGACCAGGTCGAGCCGGACCTGCTTCTGGGTCTCCTTGGCGGCCTGGCGCACCACGCGGTAGAGACGGTCCGACAGGCTTTCGAATTCGACCATCCGCGTGCGCAGCAGGTCGTCCTGCAGATCGCGCGTCAGCCGCGCCTGCGCGGCCAGGTCGTCTTCGGCCGATTGCAAGGTGCGTTGCAGGCTGCGCTGCACGGTGGCGACGTCGTTGACCGACTCGGCCATCATCCGCGTGAGTTCCTGGAAACGCGTGAAGCGGTCCATTTCCAACGGATCGAAGGTCTCGCCGACCGCCTTGGCCGCCTCCATGCGCGAGCCGATCTGGGTCTCGGCCTGCAACTCGATCTCGCGCAACTGGCCGCGCAGCCGGTCCAGGTTTTCGCTCAGGTCACCCATCGAACTCTTGAGCTGACCGACTTCGGCATCGATGCGCGAGCGCGCGATGCTGACCTCCCCGGCATGGTTGACCAGGCGGTCGAGCAGCTGGGCGCGCACCCGCACGGTGCCTTGGCCGGTCCCTTGTGAAGGGCGGTCCTGGGCGAACTCGGCCACTGCGGTGGCCGACGGGACGGCCGCGGCCGCAAAGCGGTGCCAATCGATGGCCGCCGGCTCGGCGGCCGCTGCCGCGAAGCCGGGCTGAGGGGCGGGCGCATCGAGCGCCTCGGGCAGGGGCTGCGGCGCGAGGTCCGGTTCGCGTTGCGACGCGGCCTCCGGCGCCACCGCGAGCGCCGGGGGCGCCTCGGGCACCGAGATCGGCACGCTCGCCACCTGCTCCGACGGCGGTGCGGGCTCGCCCGCGGGCAGCACCGCGCTGCCGCCGGCCACGGCAGCGAAGGCGGCCTCGATCGTGTCGGCCTTGGCGAGCAGCGTCTCGACCTCGGCCGTGGTGGCGGCATCGGTGGCGGCCAGGCGCTCGATCGCCGTTTCGAGCCGGTGCGCCAGCTCACCCAAGCGCATGGCGCCGGCCAGCCGTGCACCGCCCTTGATGGTGTGCAGCGTGCGCATGCAGGCCGCCGGCCGTGCGGCGTCGCCGGGCGCCTGGGCCCAGTCGCGCAAGCGCGCCGCCAGCTGCGGCAACAGCTCGGCGGCCTCCTCCTCGAAGAACGGGAACAGTTCAGCGTCCACCGCATCGACCGCATCGAGGTCGTCGTCGTCCTCGAGCCCGGCCAACGGCGGCATCTCGATGCGCCGCGCGTCGTCGAGCGGCGCGTGCGCCGTCAAGGGCGACAGCGCATGGAACGGCACCCGGCCGAGGTCGAGCGTCTGCGCGCTGTCGGTCGACGCGGGCGCTGACCGGTCCGGCACCGCAGCGGCCTGCAAGGGTTCGCGTTCGGGTACCGGTGCAGGTTCCGCGGCAGGCTCGGCAACCGGCTCGGGTGCAGGTTCCAGCGCCGCGGCGGCCGCCATGTCCGGCATCACCCCCGGCATCACGTCCGGTACCGCATCGGCCTGCGATGCGGACGGCAGCAAGGGCAACAGCGTCGACGGGTGCACCGCGGCCGAACTGTCCAGCGCTTCGGGCAGCCGCGTCTGCGACTGCAGCCGCTCGGCGCTGTGGCGCTCGTGGTCGACCAGCCGCTCGATCAGCCCGGCCGCGGGCGTCTTCAGGAAGCCGGCTGCGAACTGGTGCAGCAAACGGCGGATTTCGTCGGCGCTGTCGTTGAACAGCGCGGCTTCGGTTCGGTCGCCCAAGCCCAGCGCTTGCGACCGGGCCAGCGCATGCTCGAGCAGGCGCGCCAGGTGCGAGAGGTCGCTGAAACCGACCGTGGCCGAGTTGCCGGCCAGCGAATGCGCCAGCGCGACCGTGCTGTCGGCCACCGGATGGTGCAGCTCGTGCGCCCACTCGGCCAGCTCGATACCCAAGCGGCGCGACTGCTCGTCGGCCTCGTTCAGGAAGATGTTGAACAGCGGAATGCCCACGCGCAACGGGCCGATCTCTTTGTAGGCATCGGGTTCGGGTTCGGGCGGGTCCTCGCGCTCGGCCGAAGCCGGCGGCGGCAGGTCCAGCTGCATCGGCCCACGGGCGGTTTCAGGGACCGGCAGTGGTGCCGCGGCCAGCTCGCCGATGTCGAGCGACATCATCGAAGAGACCGGATCGGGGCTGGGTGCACCCGCTTCGCGCTCGGGCGAAGCGATGGCCTGCAGTGCGTCGGTGCCGGCCACGGGCAGGCCAGCGGCTTCACCGAGGTCGAGGTCGAAGTCGACCGCGTCGGGCCCGGCGAGCATGCGGTCGAGCGGCTGGATCGCCGCCGCCGCAGGGCGCAGGTCGAGGTCGGCGCGGCTCGGCAGCTCGGGCAGCAGATCGAACAGCGGCATCGGTGCTGACACCTGCGGCGCGGTCATGTCCCCGGCAAGATCGAAGGCCTCGTAGGGCGCTGTGGCCGGCCCGACCGGCGCAGGGGGCGCCGCAACGGCCGGCGGGCTGACCAGCGGCGCGGTCTGCAGGTGCAGCGGAGCGCCCGGCAGCGCCAGGCGGCCGTGTCGACCGTCGACCCCGAAGGCCTCGACGGCACCCTGCACGTCCATGGCACGGTGGCCGCCGTCGCGTTGCGCGCTGATCGATTCGACCCAGTCGCCCAGGTAGGCCAGCACATCGGTCGTCAGCGCCAGCAGTTCGCCATCGGCGGCCTGGCTGTCGGCCAGACGCCGGTTGAAGAGTTGTTCGCAAGACCAGGCCGCCTCGCCGAACTCGGCCAGGCCGACCATCCGGGCACTGCCCTTGAGCGTGTGGAAGGCGCGCCGCACCGTGGTCATCTCGCCCAGGTCGTCGGCCGCCGATACCAGTGCCGCGAGCGCCTGTTCGGCATTCGCAATCACCTCGCGTGCCTCTTCCAGGAAGATCTCGCGCATTTCCGCGTCGTCTTCCAGCCCGGTCTTGCCGACCGGCGTGGGCGACGTGCTCAGCGACACGGCCGGCCGCGCGACCGGCAGCGCATCGAGTGCCGCAGCCTCGGACGAGGTGTGCACGAAATCGGCCATGGCCTGGGCCAGCTCTTCGCGCACGGCCTGCCGCTGCTCGTCATCGCGGGCATCGGCAAAGGCCGTCTTGACCGCGTGCATGGTCTCGGCCAGAACCGGCTGGTCGGCCACCATGGCTTCTTGCGACAAGCGTTCGAGCTCGCGCGAGACCTGCGCCAGCGGCACCTCCGGATGCGCTGCGGCCAATGCCAACGACTGGGCCTGCTCGATCAGGCGCGGCTCGACCGGCACAGGCACGGCCGAGGGATCGAGCGTGCCGAGCTCGGACGCGCGGTGGCTGCCGCCGCAAGCCACCGAGCGCAACAGACCGCTCGCCGCATCGAAGGCAAACAGCGACTTGGCCATCGCCGGCTGCACGCTGAGCATGTCGATCAGGAACCCGAGCGCGCCCAGGTTGCTCGCCAGGCGCTCGACGGCGCCGGCGCTGGCCAGCGACGGGCCGTCGGTCGGCGCGGCCACCAGCGCGTCGACGTCGTCGCGCATGCGCACGGCCGTCTGCGAGGCCTGGTCCAGGCCGAGCACCGAGAGCACCCCGCGCATCGAATTCAGCTGCGCCGGCACGGCATGCAAGGGCTCGCGCGCGGTGGGCTGGCGGAAGTAGGCATCGATCGCCTTCTCGGCCTCGGTCAGCGTGCCGCGCAGCTCCTGCACCACGCTGCCCATGGTCTGGCGGTCCGAGACGCGGCGGTACAACTCTTCCATCCAGGCTTCCAGCGCATCCGGCGCCTGCCCGGCCTGCACCCGGACG
Organism: Burkholderiales bacterium; assembly: GCA_011390055.1. GTDB lineage: Bacteria > Pseudomonadota > Gammaproteobacteria > Burkholderiales > Burkholderiaceae_C > CADEEN01. The sequence goes on from JAABTC010000004.1 coordinate 7,652, forward strand.
ATGCGCTCGGCCAGCCGGCGCACGCGCTCGGCCTGTGCTGGATGGTCGAACTCGCCGTCTTCCAGCGACGCCTCCAGGTAGAGCACCGCGGTGGCGACTTCCATCGCCAGCGCAGGCGGCGGCGCCGCGCCGCTGGCGGCGGTCTGGGCGGCCGCGCCCGCCAGGGCCTGGCCAAGCTTGTCGCCCGCGGGATAGAGCCGTTTCAGCGATTCGCCGACCAGGTGGAACTGTTCGTTCAGCGTGGCCAGGCGGTGCAGTTCCTCGCCGGCCACGGCCGACCAGCTTTCCTTGGCCGCGGCCACGCGCTTGCGTGCTTGAGCAATCAGCACCGGATCGAAGCGGCCGAGCTGCGTGGCCAGGTAATCGACCGGCGCGCGCCGCGCCAGGTTCCAGGCGGCGCGCACCGCGGCCAGGCGCGGTGCCTTGCGGCCGTCGCCGGGCGATGCGGCCTGGGCGCAGAAAAAGAGCAGGTCTTGCGCCAGGCGCTGCGAGACCTCGCCGGCCTGCGCCAGGTCGCCGCGTTCGCTCATGCGCAGCTGGGCCAGCAGGCGCGAAGCGACGCGCTTGCTGTACACGTCCGGTCGCAACAGGCCTTGCGCCTGGGCTTCGAAGAAGGCGCTGGCGAGCTGCCACGACGTGGCCAGCCAGGGCACACCCACCGGAGGGCCGCCACCCTGCATGCCGGCGGCGAGGCCGGCGAAGAGGTCGCTCAGGCGCGCGGCGGCCGGGCCGTCGGGCTGGCGCATCAGTCCCAGGGTCTGGGTTTCGACCTCGCTGCGCGTCTGGGCCCCGGCTTCCTGCGGCTCGGCGCTCGGGTCGGCGGCGATCGCATGCCACTGCCAGTCGTGCAGCCACAGATCGGCCGGATGGATGCGGTCGGCCCCGGCCAGCTCCTGCACGGCGCGGTACTGCGGAAACAGGGCCAGCGGCGAGATCGGCTTGTCGGCGAGCAGGCGGCCGAGGTAGTCGAGCAGCGCGAACGAGGCCTGCTCGATGGTCTCGGCCGACGCCGCATTCAGCTTCACCGGCCGCGCGCTGAGCGCGCTCAGCGCGGCCTCGCTGGCGCGCAGCAGTTGGGCCGCCGCCGGCAAGCCCACCAGCTCGAGCGCGCCCACGCCCTGGTGCAGTTGCGCCCGGGCGCTGCGCAACACGCCCGGATCGACGGCGTCGATGTCGGAGCCGGCCAACGCGTCGGCCTCGCGCAGGTAGCGTCGCATCGACTTGTGCGCCGCTTCGAGCGAGCGGCGCAGCTCGTCCTGCACCCAGGCCAGCGCACTCAGGTCATCGATCGTTTCGGTGTCGTGGGGCAGGTCCATGGCGTTCATCAGGCGATCTTGAATCGCGACACCGATTGCTTCAATTCCTCGGCGGTGCGGCTCAACTCGCGCACCATCTGCGCGGTCGAGCGCGTGCCCTCGCCGGTCTGCTCGGTCACGGCGAAGATGTGCTGGATGTTGGCGGCCACCACGTTGGCCGACTTGGCTTCTTCGAGCGCGTTGCCCGAGATCTGCTCGATCAGCTCGGCCAGCTGACGCGTCACGCGGTCGATGTCGCCGAGCGCCGAGCCGGCCGCATCGGACAGTCGCGTGCTCTCGACCACGCCCTGGGTCGAGCGCTCCATGGCGCCGACCGCGTCGGCGGTGTCGGTCTGGATGGCCTTCACCAGCGCCGCGATCTGGCGCGTGGCGTCGCCCGAGCGCTCGGCCAGGCGCTGGACTTCCTCGGCCACCACCGAGAAACCGCGCCCGGCTTCGCCGGCCGAGGCAGCCTGGATGGCCGCGTTCAGCGCCAGCACGTTGGTCTGCTCGGTGATGTCCGAGATCAGTTCGGTGATTTCGCCGATCTCCTGCGACGACTCGCCCAGGCGCTTGATGCGCTTGGAAGTTTCCTGGATCTGGTCGCGCATCGTGTTCATGCCGCCGATCGTGTTCTGCACCGCATCGCGGCCGGTCTCGGCCGCGGCCAGCGAGCGCCGCGCCACCTCGGCGGTCTGTTGCGCCTGGGCCGACACTTGGTTGATGCGACCGGCCATCTGCAGCACCGACTCGCCGGTTTCGCGGATCTCGCGCAACTGTTCCGTCGATGCCGCGAGCAGCTCGGTCGAGGTGTTCTCGACCTGCTGTGTCGTGTCGGTCACGCGGCCCACCGTGCCTTGCACCTGCGACACCAGCGTGCGCAATTCCTCGACGGTGTAGTTGACCGAGTCGGCGATGGCGCCGGTGATGTCTTCGGTCACCGTGGCCTGCTGGGTCAGATCGCCTTCGGCCACCGTCTGCAGTTCGTTCATCAGGCGCAAGATGGCCGCCTGGTTGGCATCGTTGACGCGCTTGGCTTCCTGCTCCTGGCGCTGCGCCTGCACCCGCTGGCTTTCGGCCTGGCGCGCCTGCACCGCCTGGTCGGCAACGAACAGGCGCAGCAAACCGTATCCGCCAGCGCCCAGAGCCAGCAGCCCCAACGCGACGAGCGCCAGCCGGCCGGCGCCGACACCGCCGCCTTCCAGCCGCTCCTGCAGCACGTCCAGACCTTGGCGCAACGGCTCGCTGTCGGCCAGCACCGACTTCTGCGCCTCGCGCGCAGCCACCAAGCCTTGGAGGTTGGTCATGATCGCGCCCGCTTCGGCGCGCGTCTTCTCGTACTGGGCCAGCAACTGGGTCAGGCGCTCACGCGTCTGCGGCTCGCGCGTGCCGGGCAACTTCAACTCGGCGCTGCCGTTCAACAGGCCGTTGGTCAGGTCGCGAAACTGCGTCAGGTCCTTGCCGAGCAGGAACACCGCCTCGGGGCTGACGCCATCGGTGGTCAGAAATTCATTGGCGCTCTTGCCGATGCGCTGGGTCAGCATCACGAGTTGCCCCGCGGCGCCGATTTCGGCGGCGCTCGCCTCCTGCTGCAGCTTGAGCGCCGACACCGTTTCGGCGGTCTCGAGCAACTCGGCCGATTGGAGGTTGATCGTGCGCAGCGACTGGCCCACCTGCGTCAGCGCCTTCTGTTGGCCAACCACCACGCTGGCGTTCTTCTCGGCACGGTCGATCAGCGGCATCAGCGGTTCGATCGCCCCCTGCGCCTGCGGCGGCGCTGCGGCCACGTCGGCACTGCCGTCGCGCAGGCCGCGCAGGTTGCGCGCCAAGGCTTCGGCGCTCTCGCGCACTTCGGGGAACGCCGGCACGCTGCCCACCAAGGCCTGCGTGACCGACTTGGCCAAGCGCTGCGCCTGCATCTGGGCCTGGCCGCCGGCACCGACCTGGGCCGCGCTGCGGTTGGCCGCGCTGATCGCCAGGTAGGCGCCGAGCAACAGCGCCACCACGCCACCGACGACCGCGAAGCTCAGCATGCGCCGCTGCTGCGCCAGCGGTAGCCCGCCGATCAGCGGCAGACCGGTGGCTGCAACGCTGGCTGCATCGTCGCCGGGCAGGCGCGTCTCGGTGAAATCACCGGCCGCCTCGGAAGGCAGCGCCTCAGACAGGATCGACGAATCGCGCGACTGCGTTGATTGCTGGCTCGGCGTGTTCATGTCCAGCGTCATCGGCGCGGGTGACATCAGGGCGGCTTCGCTGGCGTTCATCGGTGAGATCTCATCGAAGAACGAGCCCATGTCGTCGTTGGACTTGGGGTTGCGCTGGCTCTTGCTGCTGAACTTGTCGAGGAAACTCATGCTGACCCCTGATGGTTCTGGGTATGGTGTGGTTCAGGCCACGATGGACAGGAAACGCACGTCGCGCGTCAGTGCGGCCAGATCGAGCGCCTGCCAGCGGCGCCCCTGCGCGTCGCGCCACAGCGTGGGTGCGAACGCCGGCCGCTCGGTGGCCGCGCCGTCCGGCGCGTCTGCATCGGCCTGCAACTGCTCGATCGCGCGCAGGCCGGCCAGGCGGTCGACCAGCAGCGCGACGTTCAACCCCAGCGGCGCGCCGAGGGCGACGAGCCGGCTCTGGTCGCGGGCGCCGGCGTCCAGCGGCCGATCGCCCAGGCCGACGAAGCGCGCCAGGTCGACCACGCCGTGCAGGCCCCCGCGCAGGTTGGCCACGCCGACGAACCACGGCTGGGTGTGCGGCACGCTCAGCAACGGCGCCATCGGGAAAATTTCGCCGGCCTGCTCGAGCGGCAACAACAGCCCGTGGCCGCGGCACTCCACCGCCAGCCACGCTTGCCCACGGGGCTGCGTCCGCGCGGCCTGCATGCGCTCGGCCAGGCGGGTCTGCAGCTCACGCAGGGCTTGCTTGTTCGCCATGGTCTAGGCCCTTCGGCCGCCTGCATTGAGGCTGCCCAAGCAACCGCCACGGAACCGGCTTTGCCGGGGCGTAGGCGGGCGGCCCCCTTGGGGGGGCGCAGGCCGCGGCTCCGAGTCCGCCTGCGCGGACTCGGACGGCCAAGCTAGCGAAGCCTTTGGCTTCGCGTGGAGCGGCAGCGAGCTTGGGGGTTTCATCAATCAAACGCGTGGATTTTTGCCAACAGCTCGTCGGCGTTGACGGGCTTGACGACGTAGTCGCGCGCGCCCTGGCGCATGCCCCAGACCTTGTCGGTTTCCAGACCTTTGCTGGTGCACAGGATCACCGGCACGTCGACGAAACGCGGGTCGCGCGTGATCGCCCGCGTCAGCTGGAAACCGTTCTGCCCGGGCATGACCACGTCCATCAGGATCAGGTCGGGCTTGTCGTCGGCCAGGCGGCGCATGGCTTCGTCGCCGTTTTCGGCGGTGCGCACGGCATAGCCCTTGCGCGAGAGCAACTCGCTCAGGTGGTGGAGTTCGGTCTTGGAATCGTCGACCAGCAGGATTTTCTGGATGGGCATGGAGGGCTCGGGTGATGCAGACAGCGTGTGCGGTGTGGGGGCAGGGGGTCGGGTCGCTGGGCTGGCGGGCGCCGCCTGGGCCTAGACGACCGGCCGGTACTGCGCCACGGCGCGCAGCAGCTGTTCTTTGGTGAACGGCTTGGTCAGGTAGTCTTCCGAGCCGACCATGCGCCCGCGGGCCTTGTCGAACAGGCCGTCCTTGGACGACAGCATGATCACCGGCACCTGCGCGAAGCGCGGGTTGCGCTTGATGATTGCGCAGGTCTGGTAACCGTCCAGGCGTGGCATCAGGATGTCGCAGAAGATCAGCGCCGGCGCGTGATCGCTGACCTTGGCCAGGGCATCGAAGCCGTCTTCGGCCAGCACCACTTCATGGCCGCCCTGGGCCAGGAAGATCTCGGCGCTGCGACGGATCGTGTTGCTGTCGTCGATGACGAGCACCTTGACGCCGGGGGACTGGCTGTCGATCACCGTTGCGTTGCTCAAACAGCTGCTCCTTCAAGCCGGCAGGTAAAGGCGGTGGCGGCGACAGCCGGCAGGCCGACTAGAGCTCCACCATCTCGAAATCTTCCTTGCGCGCACCGCATTCGGGGCACGTCCAGTTCATCGGGACGGCGGCCCAGGCGGTGCCAGGGGCGAGCCCGTGTTCCGGATCGCCCTCGGCTTCGTTGTAGATCCAGCCGCAGATCAGGCACATCCAGGTACGCGCTTGTTCGCTCACGTGTGGCAAAGTCAATCACTACAATGGGTGGCGATTGTAGACAGCGCATACTTGAAGAACCCGATACAGCGTAGGCACATACGCAACTTTCTTCACAATCTTCTGGAGGTTTGTCCGACCTCCGCAACCGCGCCGGACGACCCCCGCATGAACGCCCCGACCCCTCCGTCCGACTCCTCCTCCAGCACGCCCGAAGAAGCCGCGCCGGCCTGCGTGATGAGCTTCAACGCCAGCGATGCGAGCGGCGCCGGCGGCAGCGCGGGAGACGTCGCGACGATCGCCGCGATGGGCGCGCATGCGTTGCCGGTGATCACCTCGATCGTCGTGCGCGACAGTGCGGAGATTTTCGACCAGCACCCCGTCGATGCGGAGGCGATCGCCGAACAGGCCCGCACGATCCTCGAAGATGTCACGATCTCGGGCTGGAAGGTGGGCTTTCTGGGCAGTGCCGATGCCGTCAGCGCGGTGGCCGAGATCCTGTCCGACTACCCGGATGTTCCGCTGGTGAGCTACCTGCCCAGTCTGGGGTGGCTCGACGAAGACGAATTGCAGCCCTACCTCGACGCGTTTCGCGAGCTGATCCTGCCGGCCACCGAGGTGCTGGTGGGCAACCACAAGACGCTGACCGATTTCCTGCTGCCCGAATGGGACAACGAGCGCCCGCCGTCGGCGCGCGAGTTGGCCGTGGCGGCCGGCGAGCATGGTGCGCGTTACGTGCTGGTCACCGGCGTGATGCTGCCCGGCAAGACCAGCGAGCAGTGGATCGACAACGTGCTGGCCTCGGCCCAAGGCGCCATCACCGGCGAGAAGTTCGAGCGCTTCGAAGCCAGCTTCGTCGGCGCGGGCGACACCCTGTCGGCCGCGCTCGCGGCCTTGCTGGCTGCGGGCAGCGAGCTGTCGGCCGCCATCGGCGAAGCCCTGGCTTTCCTCGACCAGAGCCTGGATGCTGGCTTTCGGCCCGGCATGGGCAACGTGATCCCCGACCGCTTCTTCTGGGCGTTGCCGGCTGGCGACGAAGCTGACGAAAACCTGGCCGAGTCGGCCCGCGCTGGCGACGACGCGGCGCCCGGCGCGGAGGCCGACACGCTGGCCGACACACCGAGCGGCCCGCGCCGCATGCACTGAACCAAAACCCACGGTCGACGGACCTCTTCGATGGCCACCAACGCATCGCTCTTCGAGCGCGCCCAGCGCGTCATTCCCGGCGGCGTGAATTCGCCCGTGCGCGCCTTCCGCGCCGTGGGCGGCACGCCGCGTTTCATCGCCCGCGCGCAAGGGCCGCACCTGTGGGACGCCGAGGGCCGGCGCTACATCGACTACATCGGCTCCTGGGGTCCGATGATCCTGGGTCACGGCCACCCGGCGGTGCTCGAGGCCGTGCAGCGTGCCGCGCGCGACGGTTGCTCGTTCGGCGCACCGACCGAACGCGAGATCGAACTGGCCGAAGCCATCATCGCCCAGGTGCCGAGCGTCGAGCAGGTGCGCCTGGTGTCCAGTGGCACCGAGGCCGGCATGAGCGCCCTGCGCCTGGCCCGCGGCGCCACCGGGCGCAGCAAGTTCATCAAGTTCGAAGGCTGCTACCACGGTCATGCCGATGCGCTCCTCGTCAAGGCCGGCTCGGGCCTGGCCACCTTCGGCCACCCGACCAGCGCCGGCGTGCCGGCCGAGGTGGTGCGCGACACGCTGGTGCTCGAATACAACAACCTCGAACAACTGGAAGCCGCCTTCGCTGCCCAGGGCGACGAGCTGGCCTGCGTGATGATCGAGCCGATCGCCGGCAACATGAATTTCGTGCGCGCCAGCCTGCCGTTCATGCAACGGCTGCGCGAGTTGTGCACGCAGCACGGCGCGCTGCTGGTGTTCGACGAGGTCATGACCGGCTTCCGCGTGGCGCTCGGCTCGGCGCAAAGCCTCTACGCGCAGGCGATCCCGGGCTTTGCGCCTGATCTCAGCGTGTTCGGCAAGGTCATCGGCGGCGGCATGCCGCTGGCCGCGTTCGGCGGCCCACGTGAACTGATGAAGCACCTGGCGCCGCTCGGCCCGGTCTACCAGGCCGGCACGCTCAGCGGGAACCCGGTCGCCACCGCCTGCGGCCTCGCGACGCTGCACGAAATATCGAAGCCGGGCTTCTTCGAGGCGCTGGCCTCACGCACGCAAGCCCTGGTCGCTGGCCTGATGGGCGCTGCCAGCGATGCCGGTGTGCCCTTTGTCGGCGACAGCCAAGGCGGCATGTTCGGCTTCTTCTTCACTGCCGAACTGCCGCAGAACTACGGCGTCGTGATGGCCACCGACAAGGAGCGCTTCAACCGCTTCTTCCACGCCATGCTCGACCGCGGCATCTACTTTGCGCCCGCGCTCTACGAAGCCGGCTTCGTCAGCGCAGCCCACGGCGCCGAAGAGATTGAGACCACCGTCAGCGCAGCCCGCGAGGCCTTCGCGACGTTGCGCTGATCGCCCGGCGCCCGCGCCAAAACGATCCACCCCAGCTTCCCGCCACGGATCCGGCTCCGCCGGTCCGTCGGCGGACGGCCCCCCTGGGGGGTAGCGAGCGCCAGCGAGCTTGGGGGCTCCACTACACAGGAGACGAGCGCATGGCGTAGGTCTTGCTGCCGAGCCACAAGTACTCGACACGCAAAATCGCATCGCCTTTTTCGCCAGCGAAGGTGAAGCCCAGCAAAGCCAACTCGGTGCCGTTCTGCAGCGGCGGCACGTTCCAGGCCTGCGTCCGGGTCAACGGCGCCAGCTCGATGTGCCAGACGCGGTCCTTGCGCGTGGGCACCTGGGCTTGCGCCAGCAGCTTCGCGCCGTCGACCGGCGCCGTCTGTGCCGGCAGGGCGCGGCTTTTCAGGTCGGCCGGCAGCTTCAGATCGGGCACGACTTCCAGGTCGAACTCGGCATGCGGGTTGCGCCAGGCGACCTTCGTCGCGCGGCCCTCGAGGTAGATCGGGCGCTCCTGGTCGAAGCTGCTCCAGCCATGGTGGGCGCGCGCGGTCAGCGGCAGCGCGGCAGCGCCAAGAAGCAAGGTACGTCGGTGCATCGTTTCGTCTCCTACAGGTAAGCGATCCAGCGGCCGCCGATGATGACGGCGATCCACAACCCCAGTGACAGTGCGGTCTGCGCGCGTGCCACGCGGTCCAGGCGCGCAACGCCACCGCGCGCGTGGAACATCGCGGCATTGGTGCCCGCCGCCGCAACGAGCCCCATCTTGACGAGAAACGCGTAGTTGGCAATCAGCTCGGTGGGCTGGCTCGCGAACATCAGCAGGCCGCTGGCAGCCACGAGGCAGAACCCCGCCAGCGCCACCCCGAGCGACAGTTGCGCCAGCGGCGCCAGCGGCAGCTGCGCGCCGACGCCCCACACACGCAGCTCGAACAACAGCAGGTTGCCCACCAGTGCCGCGATGCCGAAGATGTGCAGCACCTCGAGCAGCGGATAAGCGAACGGATGACCGGCAATCCATGCAAAGGGGCCCATGGCGGCGATTGTCGGCGCGCGGCCCAGCGCCGTTGCCGGGCGCCGCAAACCTAGAATCCCTCCATGCACATCCACATCCTCGGCATCTGCGGCACCTTCATGGGCGGCATCGCAGCCATCGCGCGCGAGGCCGGCCACAAGGTCACCGGCTGCGATGCCAATGTCTACCCGCCGATGAGCGACCAGCTGCGCAGCCTGGGCATCGAGCTGATCGAGGGCTACAGCGCGGCGCAGATGGATTTGAAGCCCGACGTCTTCCTCGTCGGCAACGTCGTCACCCGCGCGCGCTCGCAGGATTTCGCGTTGATGGAGGCGATCCTGGACGCCGGCGCGAACTACACCAGCGGGCCGCAGTGGCTGGCCGAGAACGTGCTGCACCACCAGCATGTGCTGGCCGTGGCCGGCACCCACGGCAAGACCGGCACCACCTCGATGCTGGCCTGGATCCTTGAAGCCGCGGGCCTGAACCCCGGCTTCTTGGTCGGCGGCGTGCCGCTGAACTTCGGTGTCTCGGCGCGCCTGGGCAGCGGCAAGCACTTCGTGATCGAGGCCGACGAGTACGACACCGCGCTGTTCGACAAACGCAGCAAGTTCGTCCACTACCGGCCGCGCACCGCGATCATGAACAACCTCGAACACGACCACGCCGACATCTTCCCGGACCTGGCCGCGATCGAGACCCAGTTCCACCACCTCGTGCGCACGGTGCCGTCGACCGGCCGGCTGGTCGTCAACGCCCGCGACGAAGCCTTGCAGCGCGTGCTGACGCGCGGCTGCTGGAGCGAGGTGGTGCGTTTCGGCGCGCTGCGCGAGGAACCCGGCGCGCTGCGCGCCCGCGGCGAAGCACACGCTTTCGACGTGCTGCGCGGCAGCCTGAAGATCGGCCGCGTCGAGTGGGCCCTGCAAGGCGAGCACAACCAGCTGAACGCGCTGGCCGCCATCGGCGCGGCCGAACATGTCGGTGTCGCCCCCGAAGCCGCTGCGGCGTCGCTGGCCGATTTCAAGAACGTCAAGCGTCGCATGGAGCTGGTGGGCGAGGCCGGTGGCGTGGTGGTCTACGACGACTTCGCGCACCATCCCACCGCCATCCGCACCACCGTCGCCGGCCTGCGGCAGCGCGTCGGGCTGGCACGGGTGCTGGCGGTGTTCGAGCCGCGTTCGAACACCATGAAGCTCGGCTCGATGAAAGCCCAGCTGCCGTGGGCACTCGAGGAAGCCGACCTGAGCTTCTGCCTGCAGGGCGCCTACGGCTGGGATGCGCGCGACGCGCTGGCACCGATGGGCGCGATGGCCCATGTGGCGGATTCGGTCGACGGGCTGGTCGCGGCCATCGTCGCGGCCGCCCAGCCCGGTGACCACGTCCTGTGCATGAGCAACGGTGGCTTCGGCGGGATCCACGCCAAGTTGCTGGCCGCCCTGCGCGCGCGCTTCGGATGAACGCGCGGGGTACGGCCGTGACCCCGACCCACCTGCTCTACCTGCACGGCTTCCGGTCGTCGCCGAAATCGGCGAAGGCGCGCGCGATGGCCGCCTGGATGCGCGCACACCGGCCGGACGTTCACTGGTGGTGCCCACACCTGCCCCCCGCGCCGAAGCAGGCCATGGCGATGGTGTTCGAACAGCTGGCAAGCTGGCCGGTGGAACGCATGGCGGTCGTCGGAAGCTCGCTGGGGGGCTTCTACGCCACCGTGGTCGCCGAGCGCACCGGCTGCGCGGCGGCCCTGCTCAACCCGGCCGTCAATCCCGCCCGCGACCTGGCCGGTCACATCGGCGAGCTGACCTCCTTCCACGACCCGGACGATCACTTCTAC
>JAABTC010000040.1 GCA_011390055.1 Burkholderiales bacterium
ACGGCAGCGCGGCCAGCAGGCGCGGATGCAGCCCGGCCGCCAGCGGAGTCAGGCGCGGCGCCTGCAGCAGGGCACGCTCGCGCTGCGCGGTCAACCGCGAGATCTGCTGGGCCAGCAGTTCGTCGAATTTCAGGCGCTGCCAGGCCGGGTGGCTGCGGTCTTCCAGCGCCGCCAGGGCGGCGTCCGGGGGCGGCCGGTGCAGACTGTGCAAAGCCTGCTGAAAGCTCGGCAGCCCAGCCGGCACGCAGCCCTCGGGCAACAGCTCGCGCAGGTCGGCGCGTTGCAGCGCCGCGGCGACGGCTCTGCGCAGGTAGGCCTGCGGCAGTTGCGCCGTGGTCGGGTAGACGGGGGTCAGCGCGGCAGGCAGCGGCGCACCAGCTGCCTTGACCGTCGGGTGCACCATCTCGCGGCCGAGGAAGCCGCCGCGCAACTCGCCGCGCACGCGCACGCGGGTGCCGGGCGCGAGGGTCTTCTGCTGCGATGGGTAGAAGTTGAGGAAACGCAGCACCAGCTCCTGGCCTTCGTCGTCGGTCAGGTGGGCCACCAGCTGGCGCCGCGGCCGGAACTCGACGCGGCATTCGGCCACGGTGGCTTCGGTCTGCAGCGTGTCGCCTTCGCGCGCGTCGGCCAGCCGCGTCAGCTGCGTCTCGTCTTCGTAGCGCAGCGGCAGGTGCAGCGCGAGGTCGATGTCGCGCGTCAGCCCCAGCTTGGCCATCGCCCGCTGCGGGCCGGTCAGCGCAGGAGCGTGGTCGGGCATGCAGAACATTGTCTTACGCCGACCTTTCGTGGTGCGTGCGGGCCACCCATCGCGCTCGATGCCAGCGCCGCTGGCGCCGGCGATGGAACAATCAGCCCGCTGAGCCGCTCCCATCACCTTTGCCAGCCACCCCCGCCACCTCCGCCCGCGCCGCCATGCCGTACAGCGTTGCCGATTTCGACTTCGTCCTGCCGCCCGAGTTGGTGGCGCAAGAGCCTGCGGCCGAACGCAGCGCCGCCCGTCTGCTCGACGGCCGCGGCGCGGTGCCCGTCGACCGGGTGTTCCACCAACTGCCGGGCCTGCTGGCGCCGGGCGACCTGCTGGTGTTCAACGACACCCGGGTGATCAAGGCGCGCCTGTACGGCCGCAAGGCCAGCGGCGGCGTGGTCGAGGCACTGGTCGAACGCGTGCTGCCGGGGCCCGATTCGCAGGTGCTGGCACACGTGCGGGCCAGCAAGTCGCCACCGGTCGGCAGCCTGATCCGCTTTGCCGACGCGTTCGATGCCGAGGTGCTGGGCCGCGGCGGGCCCGACGCGTCGTTGTTCCGCTTGCGCCTGGACGGCGACCCGATGGCCCTGCTCGAAGCGCACGGACATGTACCCCTGCCGCCCTACATCCACCGCGATGGGGAGGGGCGCGACGAAAGCCACGACGCGCGTCGCTACCAGACGGTGTTCGCCGCCCGACCGGGGGCCATCGCGGCACCCACCGCAGCGTTGCACTTCGACGAAGCGCTGCTCGCTGCGCTGCAGGTGCGCGGCGTGCAGACCGCGCGCGTCACGCTGCACGTGGGCGCCGGCACCTTCCAGCCGGTGCGCGGCGAGCGGCTGGACGAACACCGCATGCACAGCGAGCGCTACGAGGTGGACGCTTCGACGGTGGCCGCGGTGCAGGCCGCCAAGGCCCGGGGCGGTCGGGTGTGGGCGGTGGGCACCACCAGCGTGCGGGCGCTCGAATCGGCCGCGCGCGAGACGGGCAGGCTGCAGCCGTCGGAGGGCGAAACCGACATTTTCATCACGCCGGGCTTCGAGTTTCGCGTCGTCGATGTGCTCATCACCAATTTCCATCTGCCGCGCAGCACGCTGATGATGCTGGTCTCGGCCTTCGCCGGCCATGCGCAAGTGATGGCGCTGTACCGGCACGCCGTGGAAGCGCGCTACCGCTTCTTCAGTTACGGCGATGCGATGCTGCTGGAGCGCGCGGCAATGCCGTAACCGTTCGGCCTAAGTCTGACAAGGCACAGGATCCGATCGGCCTGTCGCCACGGCGACAATCGCGCCGCCATGTTGACCTTCGATCTGCTCACCACCGAAGGCCGCGCCCGCCGCGGCCGCCTGCGACTCAACCATGGGGTGGTCGAGACACCGGTGTTCATGCCGGTGGGCACCTACGGCACGGTCAAGGGCGTGTTGCCGCGTTCGCTGGAAGAGATGGGCGCGCAGATCATCCTGGGCAACACCTTCCACCTGTGGCTGCGCCCGGGCATGGGCGTCATCGGCAAGTTCGGCGGCCTGCACCGGTTCGAGGGCTGGTCCCGGCCGATGCTGACCGACAGCGGCGGCTTCCAGGTCTGGTCGTTGGGTGAAATGCGCAAGATCAGCGAGGAAGGCGTGCGCTTCGCATCGCCGGTGAACGGCGACAAGCTGTTCCTGACGCCCGAAGTCTCGATGCAGATCCAGACGGTCTTGAACAGCGACATCGTGATGCAGTTCGACGAATGCACGCCCTACGAGACGAAGGGCACGCTGACCAGCGAGGCCGATGCGCGCGCATCGATGGAACTCAGCCTGCGCTGGGCCGCGCGTTGCAAGACCGAATTCGCCCGGCTCGAGAACCCGAACGCACTGTTCGGCATCGTGCAGGGCGGCATGTACACGAACCTGCGCGAAGCTTCGCTCGAAGCGCTCGTCGCCATGGATTTTCCGGGCTACGCCGTCGGCGGCGTCAGCGTGGGTGAACCCAAGGACGAGATGCTGCGCATCCTGGCACACACCCCGCACCGGCTGCCGGCGGACAAGCCGCGCTACCTGATGGGCGTGGGCACGCCGGAAGACCTGGTGCAGGGCGTGGCCGACGGCGTGGACCTGTTCGACTGCGTGATGCCCACACGCAATGCGCGCAACGGCCACCTCTTCACCCGCTTCGGCGATCTGCGCTTGCGCAACGCCCGATTTCGCGACGACGAACGCCCGCTCGACCCCACCTGCTCTTGCCACTGCTGCGCAAGTTTCAGCCGCGCCTACCTGCACCACCTCGACCGCTGCGGCGAAATGCTCGGCCCGATGCTGGCAACGGTGCACAACCTGCACTACTACGTCAACCTGATGCGCGAAGTGCGCGAGGCGCTCGACGAAGGCCGCTTCGAGGCCTGGCGCGCGCAGTTCGCCGTCGACCGGGCACGCGGGATCGATTGATGGGCGGGCTGGCGTGGTCGGGCGAGGAGGGCCTGCCCTTCACCCGACGCACCAAAGTGGATGCGGCGTATCGATGCGCCCACGTCGTGCTCGAGTTCGGCCCTCGCGTTCAGGCCAGGGTCGCGCTCAACTCGGGCAAGCGAGCGACGGCCGGCTTCATGGCCTGTCGGTAGCGCTGCATCACGAGCCAACGACCATCATGAGCAGCTTTCATTCGGACCATTGGCCGGCAGCCCCCGAGCCGTCCGCTGCAGGAGCACGCGGCCAGGTTGATCGCGCGCTGCGGAGCCGTTCGGCTTCTTGAACCACTACAGTACCGCGATGGACGACATCGCCAGCCTGCGCCGCATCCTGCGGTCCTCGCGCAACATCGCGATGGTCGGCCTGTCGGACCAATGGTACCGGCCGAGCCACTTCGTCGCCAAGTACCTGCAGCAGCATGGCTACCGCATCTTCCCGGTCAATCCGCGGCTGGCGGGCACCACGCTGCTCGGCGAGCCGGTGGTGGCCAGCGTGCTCGACCTGCCGCACCCGGTGGACATGGTCGACGTGTTCCGCCGCAGCGCCGACGTGCTGCCGATCGCCGAGCAGGCGATCCAGATCGGCGCGCGCGTGCTGTGGCAGCAGATCGGCGTCGTCAACCGCGAGGCAGATGCCCTCGTGCGCGCTGCGGGCCTGGACTCGGTGATGGATCGGTGCGTGAAGATCGAGCATGGACGCATCTTCGGCGGCTTGAACTGGGTCGGCGTGAACACCGGCGTGATCTCGGCGAAGCGCCCCGTCTGAGCACGACGACGATGGCCGACCGCAAATTCCTTCCCGAGACGCTCGCCATCCACGCCGGCCAGATTCCCGACGTGGCCACCGGCGCGCGCGCCCTGCCGATCTACCAGACGACGAGCTTCGTCTTCGACTCGGCCGACCACGCCGCCAGCTTGTTCAATCTGCAGACCTTCGGCAACGTCTACTCGCGCCTGTCCAACCCGACGGTGGCCGCGTTCGAGGAGCGCGTCGCCGCGCTCGAGGGCGGGCGCGCCGCCGTGGCGTGCGCCAGCGGCATGGCCGCCGAGGCCACCGCGCTGATGACCATCCTGCAGGCGGGAGACCACGTGGTGGCGGCCGGCGCGCTGTACGGCGGCACAGTGACCATGCTGGCGGTGAACCTGAAGAAGTTCGGCGTCGAGTCCACCTTCGTCGACGCGACCGATCCGGCGGCCTTCGCTGCCGCCATGCGACCGAACACCCGTGCCGTGTTTGCCGAGTCGCTCGGAAACCCGAGCCTCGTGGTGCTCGACATCGCGGCCGTGGCCGACGTGGCGCACGCGCACGGCGTGCCGCTGGTGATCGACAACACGGTGCCCAGCCCCTTCCTGTGCAACCCGCTCGCGCTCGGCGCGGACATCGTCGTGCACTCCGCCACCAAGTACCTCGGCGGCCACGGCACCACGTTGGCCGGCGTGGTCGTCGAGCGCGGCGACTTCCCCTGGGGCAACGGCAAGTTCCCGGGCATGACCGAACCGTCGCCGGGTTATCACGGCGTTATCTTCCACGAGACCTTCGGCGACTTCGCCTTCACGATGCGCTGCCGCATGGAAACCCAGCGCGTCTACGGCGCGGCGCTGTCGCCGATGTCGGCGTGGCAGATCCTGCAAGGCGTCGAGACGCTGCCGCTTCGGATGGAGCGGCATTGCAGCAACGCGCTGGCGGTGGCCCGGTACTTCAAGAACGATCCGCGCGTGGCGTGGGTCAACTATCCGGGGCTGGAAGACCACCCGCAGCACGCGCTGATGAAGCGGCAGATGCGAGGAGCCTCGGGCCTGCTGGCCTTCGGCGTTGCGGGCGGCATGGACGCGGGGATCCGCTTCATCGAGGCCGCGCAGTTCATGAGCCATCTCGTCAACATCGGCGACACCCGCACGCTGATCAGCCACCCCGCCAGCACCACGCACCGCCAGCTCGACGAAGCCCAGCAGCGCGCCGCCGGCGTGCTGCCCGACATGGTGCGCATCTCGGTCGGGCTCGAGCACATCGACGACATCCTGTGGGATATCGACCAGGCGCTGGCCCAGGCGAGCGCATAGCGACCGGCCCTGCGCGGCCACCGACATCACCAAGGATCGGCTCATGAGCATCTACGACGACCATCTGCAAGCCAACGCGGCCAACTTCGTGCCGCTGACCCCGGTCAGCTTCGTCGAGCGCAGCGCCGAGGTCTTCGGCGACCTGCCAGCGGTGGTGCACGGCGCGCGCCGGTACACGTGGGCGCAGACGCGCGAGCGCAGTGCAAGGCTCGCCGCGGCGTTGCGCTCGCTGGGCGTCGGCCGCCAGCACACCGTCACCCAGATGCTCACCAACACGCCCGAGATGATCGAGGCGCACTACGCCGTGCCGGCGCTCAACGCCGTGCTCAACACGCTGAACACGCGGCTCGACGCACCGCTGCTGGCCTGGCAGATGAACCATTGCGAGACCGCGGTGCTGATCACCGACCGCGAGTTCTCGCCGGTGATCGCCGAGGCGCTGCGCCTGATGAAGGCCGAGCATGGCCGCGTGCCGGTGGTGATTGACGTCTGCGACAGCGAGTACACCGGCGCCGGCGAACGCGTCGGCACGCACGAGTACGAGGCCCTGCTCGCGGCGCACGAGCCGTTGCGGCGGCTCGAGGCCCCGGCCAGCGAGTGGGATGCGATCGCCGTGAGCTACACCAGCGGCACCACGGGCAACCCCAAGGGCGTGGTGACGCACCATCGCGGCGCCTACCTCAACGCGGTGTGCAACGCGGCCACCTGGACCATGCCGCACTTTCCCAAGTACCTGTGGACGCTGCCGCTGTTCCACTGCAACGGCTGGTGCTTCCCGTGGACGGTGGCGATGCTCGGCGGCACCCACGTATGCCTTCGCAAGGTCGAGGCCAAGGCCATGCTCGACGCGATGCGCGAGCATGGCGTCGACCACTACTGCGCGGCGCCGATCGTGCATAACCTGCTGATCAACGCGCCGGCCGAGTGGCGCACCGGCATCACGCAGCAGGTGCGCGGCCTGGTCGCCGGGGCCGCACCGCCGGCGGCGATGATCGAAGGCATGGCGAAGATCGGCTTCGACATCACCCACGTCTACGGCCTGACCGAGGTCTACGGCCCGGCGGCGGTGGCGGTCAAGCGTGAACGCTGGGCCGACCTGAGCCTGTCGGAACAAGCGCGGCTGAACAGCCGCCAGGGCGTGCGCTACGTCCTGCAGGAAGGCATGACGGTGCTCGACCCGCAAACCATGGCCGAGGTGCCGGCCGACGGCCAGGCAATGGGCGAGATCATGTTTCGCGGCAACATCGTCATGAAGGGCTACCTCAAGAACCCCGAAGCGACCGCACTGGCCTTTGCCGGCGGCTGGTTCCACACCGGCGACCTGGCCGTGATGGAGGCCGACCGCTACGTGAAGATCAAGGACCGCAGCAAGGACATCATCATCAGCGGGGGCGAGAACATCAGCTCGCTCGAGGTCGAGGACGCGCTCTACCGCCATCCGGCAGTGATGGCCTGCGCGGTGGTGGCCCGGCCCGATCCGAAGTGGGGCGAGACGCCGCTGGCCTATGTCGAGATCAAGCCCGGTGCGACGGTCACGGCCGAGGAACTGGTCGCGCATTGCAGGCAACTGTTGGCAGGCTACAAGGTGCCGCGTGCGATCCGCTTCGAGGAGATTCCGAAGACCTCGACCGGCAAGATCCAGAAGTTCCAGTTGCGCGAGCGCGCGAAGAGCGCGAGCGCGATCGAATAGCCCGCACAAGGAGACCGAGATGGCCGCCGAATCCCTTGTCCTGCAGCAGCAAGATGCTCGCGGTGTCGTGACGCTGACGCTCAACCGGGCGCAGGCGTACAACGCACTGTCGCAAGCCCTGCTCGAAGCGCTGCAGGCCGCGCTCGACGCGGTGAGCGCCGACGCCGGCGCGCGCGTGGTCGTCATCGCCGCGGCGGGAAAGGCCTTCTGCGCCGGCCACGATCTCAAGGAGATGCGCGCCGCGCCGTCGCTCGATCACTACCAGCGCCTGTTCGCGCAGTGCGGTCGCATGATGATGACGATCCAGAAGCTGCCCGTGCCGGTGATCGCGCGCGTGCAGGGCACCGCCACCGCGGCCGGCTGCCAGCTGGTGGCGATGTGTGACCTGGCGGTGGCGTCGAGCGACGCGCGCTTTGCCGTGAGCGGTGTCAACCTCGGTCTGTTCTGCTCGACGCCGAGCGTAGCGCTGTCGCGCAACGTCGCACGCAAGGCCGCATTCGAGATGCTCGTCACCGGCGACTTCATCTCGGCCGAGGAGGCGAAGGCCAAGGGCCTGGTCAACCGCGTCGTTGCGCCCGAAGCGCTCGATGCGGAGATCGAGCGATTGGTGGCGAGCATCGTCGCCAAGCCGCGCGCGACGATCGCCGCCGGCAAGGGGCTGTTCTATCGCCAGCTCGAAGTGCCGATCGAGGCGGCGTATGCCGACGCGGGTGACACGATGGCGTGCAACATGATGGACGAGAGCACGCTGGAGGGCGTGCAGGCGTTCATCGACAAGCGGGCGCCGAGGTGGGCGAGCTGACTGCAACGCGCTGATCAAGGGCCTGGCAGGCCAGGCTCACCCGAGCCGCCACGTTGCCAACTTCTTCCAGAGCTCCGAATCGCACTTGGGCCTTCTCGCGTTGCGAAAGGTTGTGGAACTCGTTGCGCGCGGAGCAAAGCACATTCAGCTTCGGGAGAGCTTTGCGCAACGTGGGCGGCGGCGGCAGCGAGCAGCCCGCTGATCACGCCCTCGGTGCTGGCGACGCGGACCAGACCTTGCGGCCAGAGGTTTTGTCCCTGAAAACGCAGCAAGGCGGCATCGGCCTGGGCCTGCATCCCTTGACCCGCCTCGGCGAGCGCCGCGCCGGCGGCGGTGGCCGCATACCGCCCTGCGCGTCACTCGAACAGGCGCACACCCAGACGCTGTTCCAACGCACGCAGGCGTCTGAACCACCGGCGTTCTTGGTCCGTGCAGCGCCTCTTCCATTGCCGGATCGCTCAAGGTGAACCACTGCTGCATGGAAGTGAATTCAACTGGACTATCTCAAGGCGGCGCAGTCTGGCGTCAAGGACGCGTTGGCCCGCGGCCTGAGCCTAGAACGGACCGTGGCTGAACTCAGGACCTGGCAGCGAAGCCTGAGGTCGGGCGAACGTAGGGTTACCGGAAAGCCGTCGTCGGCTGCACGCGCCAAAGCGAGCTGGGCAAGCAGGCCAAGCTCGCAACGCAGGCATGACACCGCATCAAGGATGCACGGACTCCACCGCCTCCGGAATGTGGCGGCGTGGCGCGTCCTGCGGCCTACCAGAACGCCCAGTTTCCCGTCAGCACCACCCACACACCCAGCACGCCGTTGGTCACCGCATGCGCGATGACCGGAAGCCACAGCTTGCCGCTGCGCACGTAGAGCCAGGCGTAGGCCAGGCCGGCCACGATGGCCGCCAGCCACAAGGTGTGGGCCAGCATGAAGACGAAGGTCGAAAGCACGATCGCCCGAAGCCCGACGCGCACCGGGTCGACGGTTTCGAATTGCGGCTGCTCGATCCAGCGCATCAGGAAGGAGCGCCAGAAGAGTTCTTCCATCACCGGCACCAGCAACGCCGCGCCGACCCAGCGCACGACGATCAGCGGCCAGTCGAGCGTGCCCTGCGCGTTCAACGGCACGAAGCCCGCCGTCGCCTCGCCCAGCACCATCCAGGGCGCGTCGAGCTGGATCCACAGCAGGAACACGACCACGCCGACGGCCACCGCCAGTGCGGCTTCGCCGAGCGTGGGCAGGTTCTGGCGCGCCAGCTCGCCGTACTCGCGGCGGTAGAACAGCATCAGCCCGCCGACCGCCAGCACGGTCACGCCATACAGCCAACGCGGGTCGAAGCCCCACGAGCCGTCGGCGGGGGTGGCGCCGCGCAGCGCGAGCAAGGCCATGAAAAGCGCGAAAGGCAACACCCGCAGCCAGCCGGCGCGGCTCATTGACAAAGCCATCGTTCTCGGATCCTCAAGCGGCCTGCTGCTCGAGCAGGAAGTTGGCCCCGTCGAACTGCCCGAGCGTTTCGACGAGGAAAGGCAGCACGCCCTGCAAGGTCTCGTGCAGGCCGTGCGGCGGATTGACGACGAACATCGAGCTGCCCAGCAAGCCGTAGCCGCGTGCATCGGGTTCGGCGGTCGTCAGGCGCGCATGCAGCCAGCCGCGGGGCGCACCCTTGGCACTGTTCTGCAGCCGCTGCGGCAGTTGCTGCGATTCCAGCGTGCGCAATTGCGGCACCCAGACCAGCACCACGGCCGAGGCGAAGCGCGCCAGGGTTTCACGCACGGCGGTAAGCACTCGGGCGTAGTCGGACTTCATCTCGTACGACGGGTCGATCAGCACCACGCCGCGGCGCGAGGGCGGCGGCATCTGGCGCGGCAGGGCTTCGAAGCCGTCGCCGAGGATGACCTCGGTGTTCGGCCGATCGCCGAGGAAGGCGCGCAGGATGCGCTCGTCGGTGGGGTGCAGTTCGTACACGCGCAGGCGGTCGTCGGCTCGCAGCAGCAGGTTGGCGAAGGCGGGCGAGCCGGGGTACTGCTCGAGCGAGCCGCCGCCGTTGAACTCGCGCACCAGCGCGACGTAGTCGGTGAGTGGCGCGGGCAGGTCGTCGCGGTCGTAGAGGCGGCCGATGCCGGCTTCGAACTCGCCTTTCTTCTGGGCGTAGCGGCCCTCGAGCGAATAGCCGCCGGCGCCGGCGTGGGTGTCGATCAACGAGTACGGCTTGTCTTTCGCCGCCATGTGGCGCAGCACCTGCACCAGCACCAGGTGCTTGAGCACGTCGGCCGGGTTGCCGGCATGGAAGGCGTGGCGGTAAGCAAGCATTGTTGGCGCACTGTAGCCGGGTCGTTGCGAACTCAGCGCCACAGGCCGGCTTCGCGCAGGCGCGCCGCCAGGCCTTCGGCGAAGGCGCGGTAACCGGCAGCGTTGGCGTGGATCGCGTCGGAACGCAGGTTGGCATCGCCGAGCACGCGCGCCCAGCCCCCGCCGTGCAGTGGCACGCCCATCTCGGCGGCCAGGCGCTCGTACAGCGGGTGGTCTTCGAGGCCGGCGCCGAGCCGGGCGGCGACGGTCGGGCGCGGCACGCCCACCAGCACCACCTGCGCGCCGGCGTCGCGCGCCAGCCCGACGGCACGCCGCAACGACGCCTGGACCGCGTCTTCGGGTAGGCGGCGCAGGAAATCGTTGCCGCCGGCGCCCAGGATCACCAACGCGGGCCGGTGCTCGGTGAGCAGGGCTGGCAGCCGGGTAAGCACCTGCGCGGCGGTGTCGCCGGGCACGCCGGCGTTGACGACCTGCCAGCCGGTCAGCCGCGCCAGCTCGGCCGGGTAGGAGGCCCCGTCAGGTGCGCCGGTGCCGTAAGTGATCGAGTCGCCCACGGCCAGCACGGTGGCGCCTGCGGGCAGGGCCGTGCCGGCGTCTGGCGCGGCGCGCCGG
>JAABTC010000400.1 GCA_011390055.1 Burkholderiales bacterium
ATCCTGGCACTCGCCGCCCTCGGCCTGAACGTGCTGGTCGGCTACTGCGGCCAGATCTCACTGGGCACGGGGGCCTTCATGGCCGTCGGCGCTTACGCGGCCTACAACTTCCTGGTCCGCATCGACGGCATGCCGCTGCTCGGCGCCATCCTGCTCGGCGGCGCCTGCGCCACCGTGGTCGGCGTGCTGTTCGGCATCCCCTCGCTGCGCATCAAGGGCCTGTACCTGGCGGTCGCCACGTTGGCGGCGCAGTTCTTCGTCGACTGGGCCTTCCTGCGCATCTCGTGGTTCACCAACAACTCGTCGTCGGGTTCGGTCTCGGTGTCGAACCTGAACCTGTTCGGCATCGCGATCGATACCCCGCTCGAGAAGTACCTGCTCTGCCTGGTGCTCGTGCTGGTCTTCGCAGCGCTCGTGAAGAACCTCGTGCGCAGCCACATCGGACGCGAGTGGATGGCCATCCGCGACATGGACGTGGCCGCCGCGGTGATCGGCATCCGCCCGGTCTACGCCAAGCTGAGCGCCTTTGCGGTGAGCTCGTTCATCGTCGGCGTGGCCGGCGCGCTGTGGGGCTTCGTGCACCTGGGCTCGTGGGAGCCCGCCGCCTTCTCGATCGACCGCTCGTTCCAGTTGCTCTTCATGATCATCATCGGCGGCCTCGGTTCGATCATGGGCAGCTTCTTCGGCGCGGCCTTCATCGTGATCCTGCCGATCGTGCTCAACCAATTGCTGCCGGCCCTCGGCGCCCTGGTGGGCGTGACCATCAGCACCGCGGCGATCGCGCACACCGAGCTGATGGTCTTCGGCGCACTGATCGTCTTCTTCCTGATCGTCGAACCGCATGGCCTGGCGCGGCTGTGGTCAACGTTCAAGGAGAAGCTGCGTTTGTGGCCTTTCCCGCATTGATCCGCAGCCGGTTCAACCCTCGATGTTCATCCCGCACCCGACCGTGCATTTCGTTCCACCCCTGGAGGCCGTCATGAAACTCAGAGTCCTTGCCCACGCCACCGTGCTCGCCGTTGCCGGCTTGGCCGCCGCGGTGCCCGCAGCAGCGCAGGAAAAAGTGCAGTTCTTCCCGAGCCTGACCGGTCGCACCGGCCCGGTGGCGCCGAACGCGACGCAGTTCGCCAACGGTTATGCCGACTACATGAAGCTGGTCAACGCGCGCGGCGGCATCAACGGCGTGAAGACGCTGGTCGAGGAGTGCGAGACGGCCTACGCCACCGACCGCGGTGTCGAGTGCTACGAGCGCCTGAAGGGCAAGCACGGCGGGGCGACAGTGTTCCAGCCGCTGTCCACCGGCATCACCTTCGCACTCACCGAGAAGGTGCCGGCCGACAAGATCCCGATGATCACCTCGGGCTACGGCCGCAGCGATTCCGCCGACGGCGGCGTCTTCAAGTGGAACTTCCCGCTCATCGGCCACTACTGGGTGGCCGGCGACACGCTGCTGCAGCACATCGCCAAGCAGGAAGGCGGCTGGGACAAGCTGAAGGGCAAGAAGATCGGCGTCGTCTACCACGACAGCCCGTTCGGCAAGGAGCTGCTGCCGATCATGCAGGAGCGCAGCAAGATGTACGGCTTCGAGTTGCAGATGCTGCCGGTGCCGGCGCCCGGCGTCGAGCAGAAGGCCATCTGGCTGCAGGTGCGCCAGCAGCGGCCCGACTTCGTCGTGATGCAGACCTGGGGCGTGATGACGCCCACCGCCATCAAGGAAGCCATCGCCACCGGCTACCCGCGCGAGAAGATGTTCGGCACCTGGTGGTCGGGCGCCGAACCCGACCTGCGCGACATCGGCGCTGCGGCCAAGGGCTACAGCGCGGTGATGATGCAGCACGGCGCGGAACCCGGCTCGGCGGTGGCCAAGGAAATCCTCGACAAGGTGCATGCCAAGGGCCAGGGCACCGGGCCGAAGGAAGAGGTCGGGCAGGTGATCTACATGCGCGGCGTGGTCGGCGCGATGCTGGCCGTCGAGGGCGTGCGGGCTGCGCAGGAGCGCTACGGCAAGAACAAGGTCATGACGGGCGAGCAGGCACGCTGGGGCTACGAGAACCTGAACCTGACGCAGGCCAAGCTCGACGCTCTCGGCTTCAAGGGCGTGATGCGGCCGGTGTCGACCAGCTGCGTCGACCACATGGGCTCGGCCTGGGCCCGCGTGCACACCTGGGACGGCGCCAAGTTCACCTGGGCTTCCGACTGGCTGCAGGCCGACGACCAGATCATCCGCCCGCTGGTCAAGGCGTCCGCCGACAAATACGCCGGCGAGAAAAAGCTGACCCGTCGCGACGGCGCTGACTGTCAGAGCTGAGCGCGTGCCGCATTTGCGCATTGAAATAAGTGGCCGGCCTATGGGGCCGGCCACCTGCCCCCGCTCGGCGGGGGCCGCGCGAACGCGCGGGGGGTGCAAGTGACTATCTTGTTAAACGTCAACGGCATCGAGGTCATCTACAACCACGTCATCCTGGTGCTCAAGGGCGTGTCGTTGCAGGTGCCCGAGAGCGGCGTGGTGGCTTTGCTCGGCGGCAACGGCGCGGGCAAGACGACCACGCTGCGGGCGGTGTCGAACCT
>JAABTC010000401.1 GCA_011390055.1 Burkholderiales bacterium
GAAAGGGCAAGGTCTTCGAGGCGATCGAGAAGTTTTCGGTCGTGAAGACGCTGCAGGCCATCGCCGACGCCAACGTCGTGGTGCTGTTGCTCGACGCCACGCAGGGCGTGAGTGACCAGGACGCCCACATCGCCGGCTACATCCTCGATGCGGGCCGGGCGGTGGTGATCGCGATCAACAAGTGGGACGCCATCGACAGCTACCAGCGTGAAATGCTCGAGCGTTCGATCGAGTCGCGTCTGGCCTTCCTCAAGTACGCCGTGCGACTGCACATCTCGGCCTTGAAGCGGCAAGGGCTCGGCCCGTTGTGGCAGGCCATCGCCGATGCGCATGCCTCGGCGACGATGAAGCTGCCCACACCTGTGCTGACGCGGCTGCTGCTCGAAGCGGTCGAGCATCAGGCGCCCAAGCGGGCGGGGCATTTCCGGCCGAAGCTGCGTTACGCACACCAGGGCGGCATGAACCCGCCGATCGTCGTGGTGCACGGCAATTCGCTCGAGCACGTGACGGACAGCTACAAGCGCTTCCTCGAAGGGCGCATCCGCGCGCACTTCAAGCTGGTGGGAACACCGCTGCGCATCGAAACGCGCACCTCGCGGAACCCTTTCGACGACAAGGGCTCCTAAGGCTGTTGTCCGGTCGGCCGCCATAGGGGCCAACCCTGTGATAACGTGGCTGACACAACTCGACTTCAACACGGAGTGAATATCGTGAGCAACAAAGGGCAGCTGTTACAAGACCCCTTCCTCAACCTGCTTCGCAAAGAGCATGTGCCGGTTTCCATCTACCTCGTCAACGGCATCAAGCTGCAGGGGCAGATCGAGTCCTTCGACCAGTACGTGGTGTTGCTGCGCAACACCGTGACGCAGATGGTCTACAAGCACGCCATCTCGACTGTGGTTCCAGGCCGCGCGGTCAATTTCCACGCGCAGGAACCGTCGGAAGCCAGCGCTGGCTGAGCGTCCCGACGCGCACCGGCCGGTGGCCACGCGGGTCGTCCTGGTCGGCGTCGACCTGGGCCCGGCATCGTCCTTCGATCCGACGCTGGACGAGTTGGCGCTGCTGGCCCAATCCGCGGGGGACGAGACCGTCGCGCGCGTGATCGCACGCCGCAAGGCTCCCGATGCTGCGCTTTTCGTCGGCTCGGGCAAGGCCGACGAAATCAAGGCGATCGTGATCGGCGAGCGCGCCGATGGCGTGATCTTCGACCAAGCCTTGTCGCCCGCGCAGCAACGCAACCTCGAACGCCACCTCGGCGTCGGCGTGGCCGATCGAACGGCACTGATCCTCGACATCTTCGCCGCGCGCGCGCAGAGTCACGAGGGCAAGCTGCAGGTCGAACTGGCGCGCCTGCAATACCAGTCCACCCGGCTGGTGCGCCGCTGGAGCCATCTGGAGCGGCAGACCGGTGGCATCGGTCTGCGCGGCGGCCCCGGCGAGGCGCAGATCGAACTCGACCGCCGCATGATCGGCGAGCGCATCAAGACCACCAAGGCCAAGCTCGAGAAAGTCAAACGCCAGCACGCGACGCAGCGCAAGGCGCGCGAGCGCAGCGGCAGCTTCCGCGTTTCGCTGGTGGGCTACACCAACGCCGGCAAATCGACCCTCTTCAACTCGCTCGTGAAGGCACGCGCCTACGCCGCCGATCAGCTCTTCGCGACGCTCGACACCACCACGCGGGCGCTCTGGCTGCAGGAGCTCGGGGCTGCGGTTTCGCTTTCGGACACCGTGGGCTTCATCCGCGACTTGCCGCACAAGCTGGTCCAGGCGTTCCGCGCGACGCTGCAGGAGGCTGCCGATGCCGATCTGCTGCTGCACGTGGTGGACGCGGCGTCGCCGCTGGCCGCCGAGCAGATGGCCGAGGTGGAGCAGGTGCTCGAAGAGATCGGCGCGCAGGACATTCCGCAGATCCTGGTCTACAACAAGCTCGACCTGCTCGAACCCACGGCGCGGCCGCGCGCGATGCGCGACAGCGTCGAGCGCGTGTCGGGTGGGCGCGTGGTCCGCGTCTTCGTCAGTGCGCGCGACGGCACCGGCCTGGAGGCCTTGCGTGCGGCCATCGCCGAGCTCGCCGGCGGCAGGGTCTTGAAGGCCGAGGCTGTGTCACCATATCCGGCGCTGCGGGAGAATGCATCTTCTGCGCCGTCCGAAGACGAACCCCTTCCACCGACCACCGAGTCCAGCCAGCATGAGCCCACGCCTTGAGCCCGACACCCCCACCACCTGGACCGCGAGGCTGGGCGATGTGGGACGAGCCGCAGGCGCGTTGAGCCGGGCGGTGCTGGTCGGACGGCGCAGCGGCCTGCCGCGCAGTCACGGTCCGGCAGGGTTCGATGTTGCCCTGGCCAACCGCAACGACGGCCCGCCCGACCTCGACGAGTTGTGGCGAGATTTCAACCGCAAGCTCGGCGGACTGTTCGGTGGCAAGGGCGGTGGCAACCAGCCTCCGCAGCGCGGCGGCGCGCCGGGCAGCGGCGGCGGCTTCCAGCCGCCCGACATGAAGAGCGCGGGCATTGGCATCGGACTGATC
>JAABTC010000402.1 GCA_011390055.1 Burkholderiales bacterium
CCACTACGGCACCCCCGCGCGGCGCTTTCACCTGCTGCCCCCGGGGATTGCCCCCGACCGCAGGGCGCCCGCCAACGCCGCCGAACTGCGCACCGCGGCACGCGCTCGGTTTTCGACCGAATTCGGCCTCCACGCCGGCGACCTGTTGCTGGTGCAGATCGGCTCGGACTTTCAGCGCAAAGGGCTCGACCGCAGCATCGCCGCGATGGCTGCGCTCCCTGAGCCACTCAAGCGCCGCACCCGTTTGATCGCACTTGGCGCAGACAACCCCGCCCCGTTCATCGCCCAGGCCGCCAAGATGGGGGTCGGCGAGCGCGTGTTCATCCCCGGCGGGCGCAAGGATGTGCCCGATTTCCTGCTCGCCGCCGACCTCCTGCTCCACCCCGCGCGCCACGAAAACACCGGCACGGTGCTGCTCGAAGCGCTCGTTGCCGGCCTGCCGGTGCTGGCCTCGGCGGCCTGTGGCTACGCCCACTACATTGCCGATGCCGACGCCGGCGACATCGTTGCCGAGCCCTTCCAGCAAGCGACGATGAACGACGCCCTCGCCGCCATGCTCGCCAATCCCGAGGCCCGTGAGTGCTGGCAGCGCAACGCCCTGACCTATGCTGCCAGCGCCGATCTCTACAGCCTGCCCGAACACGCCGCCGATCTGATCGTGGGCCAGCGCGGATGAAAGTGTTCGAACTCGGACCACCGCTGGCGACGATGTGGGCCGGGCGCGACCCGTTCGCGGCCGCGTTTGAGCTCGCCGCCAAGGCGTCCGCGGGCGAACTGGTGCGCGATGTCGAAGGGCGGCGCACGCTGCGCTTCGAAATCGCCGGCCGGGGTTATTACCTCAAGCTGCAGAACGGGGTGAGCTGGGGCCGCATCGCCGAGGAACTGATCCACCTGCGCCGCCCGGTGCTCGGCGCCGGCAACGAATGGCGGGCGATCCGCGCCTGCCATGCCCTCGGGGTGCCGACCATGAACGCAGTCGGCTATGGCGAACACGGCGCAGGCCCCGCCCGCCGCGCGTCCTTCCTCGTCACCGAAGCGATCGAACCGGCGTTAGATCTGGACGTCTACACCCGCGACTGGCGCGAGCAACCGCCTTCACCCACGCTCAAGCACGCCCTGATCTTGGAAGTCGCCACCATTGCGCGCCGCATGCACGAAGGCGGTATCAATCACCGCGACTTCTACCTGTGCCATTTCCTGCTGCGGCTGTCGCCGGCACCGGCGCCGGATCAGCTCGGGCTTGCGCTGATCGACCTGCACCGCGCCCAACTGCGCGCCCAGACCCCACGGCGCTGGCGCGACAAGGATCTGGCCGCACTGTATTTTTCCGCGCTCGATATCGGGCTGACCGGGCGCGACAAACTGCGCTTCGTGCGCACCTATTTTTCCGGACCGCTGCGCGCCACCCTGGCGCGCGAAGCGCGGCTGTTCGAGCACCTCGAGCGTGAGGCCGCCAGGCTCAAGCAGCGCTTCGAGCGCAAGTTCGCCCACCGTCCCGCCCTGCAACGATGAGTGCCTGGACCCTGAACGCAGCGGCCCTCGACGACGCGGCCCGAAACGCCTTCGCGTCGCTCGACGCGGTGTTCGCGCTGGACGGCGAACCGATCGCACGCGATCCGCTCAGCCAGGTGCTGCGTGTCACCATCGGCGCGCGCCGCTACTACGTCAAGCGCTACCACGGCGCGGGCAAGAATCCGCTGCGGCGCTGGCTCGGTCGCCCGCGGGTGCAGGCCGAATGGGAAAACGTGCAGCATTTCGCCGCCTGGGGCATCCCCACTGCCCCCCTGGTCGGCTGGGGTCTGCAGCGCAAGGGCGGCTCGTTCTGGCGCGGCGCAATGATCACCGCCGAACTGGTCGGCACCACCGATCTGAACCAGCTCGCGATCAACGACGATGCCCGTCTCGCCGACCGCGGCTGGGTGGCCGCAGTCTCGCACCAGCTCGCCCGCCTGACGCGCACGATGCACGCCCACCACTTCACCCACAACGACCTGAAGTGGCGCAACCTGCTGGTGGAGGACGGCCCTGCGCCAACCCTGTACCTGATCGACTGCCCCGCGGGCGAGTTCTGGCGCGGGCCCTTCCTGCGCTACCGCGTAATCAAGGATCTGGCCTGCCTGGACAAGGTCGCCAAGTACCACCTCAGCCGCAGCTGCCGCCTGCGCTTCTATCTCGACTATGTGCAGCGCCCGCGCCTCGTGGCGGACGACAAGGCACGCATCCGCAGCATCCTCGGTTTCTTCGCCGGGCGCGAGTAGGGCCGAACCAGGGGACCGCATGAAAGACTATATTGCCGACGATTTTCGCGCGCTGCTCAGCCACCACCAGCTGAGCGAATTCACCACCCTGTGGGCGCTCGAACTCGACACCGTCGATCTGCCCAACACCGGCCGCGGCGGCTGGAGCAGCGTGAGCCGGCTCGAACTGGCCGACGAGCGCGGGCAGGTTCACGCCTTCTACCTCAAGCGCCAGATCGACCACCTCAGCCGCAGCCTGCGTCATCCGTTCGGCGAAGCCACC
>JAABTC010000403.1 GCA_011390055.1 Burkholderiales bacterium
ACTGCAGGTCCGAGCCGAACAGGAACTCTTCGATCTTCTGCCGGCCCTCGTCGCTGGTGGCGATCTGGCAGCCGACGGCCTTGTGCACCCCCTCGCTGCCGGGCAGTGCCACCAGCCCCCGCACCTCGCCCCAGAACGCCACCGGCCCGCCCGGCAGCATCAGGCTCCCGGTGAGTGCGCTGCCGCGTGCGATCGTCTGCGGCAGGTCGGCGTAAAAGCGCAGGCCGGTCTCGGACAGGTCGTCCACGGTGCCGCGCACGCGGGTGCCATCGGTCAACACCACTTCGGCGGCCAGCGGCACCGGGAAGCGGTAGCGCGAGCGGGCGTTGCGCTGCATCACCGCGGTGAAGAGGATCACCGCCAACGCCAGCGCAGCGTTCACCAGCGCCCACACCGAGTTGGCGATCAGCCCGTCCAGCGGCAGCGCACCGGCGCCGAGGTAGAGCAGCACGCCGATGGGAATCGCGCCCAGGTTCAGGCCCAGCACCGCCCATTGGGGCGCGGTGAAGCGCCAGGCCCGGCCGGCCAACGCGCCCTTGGACGTGACGCGGAACTTCATGCGCGGAAAGATCCAGGCCAGCGTGGCCCAGGCGAACGCCGCGAAGCGGGCCATGTTGTACTGCTCGATGAAGAGGCTGCGCCCGTAGCCGCGGCCCACTTCCTCGAAGACCCAGAACGTCAGCGCGTAGTAGGGCAGGAAGTGCAGCAGGAAGTCCGAGGTCGAGGTGACCAGCGGCAGCATGCCGGTCAACAGCACGACGGCCGGCGCGAAGTAGAAGACCGCCTTCTGCCAGCCGTCGAAGTAGGTCAGCACCGAGGCCAGGTAGTTGAGCTTCTGCGCCCAGCTGAGGCCGCGATGACGCAGGATGCCTTCCTTGCGCCACACATGCATGGCGCCCTGGCCCCAGCGCACGCGCTGGCCGATGAAGGGCTCGATCGACTCGGGCGCCAGGCCGAAAGCCAGCGGCTCGGCGTGGTAAACCGAGCCGTAGCCCTGGGCATGCAGGCGCATCGAGGTGTGCAGGTCTTCGGTGACGGTGCCGGTGGCGAAGCCGCCGATCTCGTCGAGCGCGCTGCGCCGCACCACCGCACAGCTGCCGCAGAAGAAGGCCGCGTTCCAGCAGTCCTTGCCGCGCTGGATCACGCGGAAGAACAGCGATTGCTCGGTCCATACCGTGCGCCCGGCGCCGCGCCAGCGGTGCTGGAACGAATCGAGGTTGTAGAAGTCTTGCGGGGTCTGCACGAAGCCGAGCTTCGGGTCGTGGAAGTAGCCGAGGGTGCGGGTCAGGAAGTCGCGGCCGGGCGCATGGTCGGCGTCGAAGATTGCGATCAGTTCGCCGCGGCTGTGCGCCAGCGCATGGTTCAGGTTGCCGGCCTTGGCATGCTCGTTGTTGTCACGCGCCAGGTATTCGCAGCCGAGTTGGCGCGCCAGCGCCCGCATCTCCGGGCGGCGTCCGTCGTCGAGCAGCCAGGTGGTGTGCGGGTAGTCCATGGCGCGCGCGGCGAGAAGCGTCTTGCGCACCAGTTCCACCGACTCGTTGTACGTCGGCACGAAGACGTCGACGCTCATCCCCACCGGCGCGGGCGGTGCCTTGCGATCGCTCAGCCGCCAGCACATGAAGATGTGCAGCAGCGCGGTGCAGAAGCCGAACACCTCGGCGCCGTAGACCAGCCACGAGAAGATGGGCGCTGCGGGGTTGAAGGTGCCCAGGCGCCAGACGAGGTACCACAGACTGACCAGGACGAAGGCCCCGACCAGCAGGCGTCGGGGCAGTTCGAGCGTGGTGTGGGGGATGGGTGGCTTCATGGTTCGGACGAGGTCGTCGTGCGGCGTGCACTGACCTCGGCCGAAACGGCGCGAACTTGATCACCGGTGAGGTCGGCGTGCCTTCGCAGCGGTGGCGGCCGTGCGTTGGAGCACGCATTGCCCAAGGCTCGCGGGCTGGGAGGATCGTTGCCGGCGCCATCGCGGGCCGACCTGCAGTTGCTTGATGTTCATCAAGGCACGGCTCCTGCGGGTGCCGAGAATCTGCAGGTGCCGGCCATCGTCGGATCTGCACCTGCCACCGATGACCGCCTTCGAGCTCCTGGCGTTGATTGTTGCGGCGCTGCTGCTGCAGTTGACGGCAGGCATCGTCTGGATGTTGTCGCGCCGCCGCCGCGGTCAGGCCGAGAAGCTGCCGACCGCTGCGTCCGCGACGGACACAACGAGCCTTGCGGCCTGGACCGGCTGGCGAGAGTTTCGGGTTGCACTGCGCGGATTCGAGGATGTGGCGCGGTCGCAATGCTCTTTCTACCTGCAGCCGGTCGACGGCCAGCCGCTGCCCCCGTTCCGGCCGGGCCAGTTCCTGACGTTTGGGCTGGACGTCGCCGCGCGCGCTTCAGACGGGCAGGCGACCTCGCGCACGATCACGCGCTGCTACTCCTTGTCGGACCGACCCGAGACCGCGCACTACCGGGTGACGATCAAGCGCGTACCGGCGCCGTTCGATCACCCCGAATTCCTTCCCGGGCT
>JAABTC010000404.1 GCA_011390055.1 Burkholderiales bacterium
GGGGTTCGGATTTCTGGCTGCTCGGCATCACCTTTGTCGAAATCTCGGCAGTGTCCGCCGGCGTCGAGCTGGTGGTATCCATCCTGCGTACCCGCGCGCCCGGCATGTCGCTTGACAAGATGCCGATCTTCGCCTGGTACATCCTCGGCACCGCGCTGATGATCGTGGCAGGATTTCCGCCGCTCATCCTGGGCAGCATCCTGCTCGAGCTTGAGCGCGCCGCTGGCTTCCCTTTTTTCGATGTCACACGCGGCGGCGACCCGGTGCTGTGGCAACACCTGTTCTGGCTGTTTGGCCATCCCGAGGTTTACATCATCTTCCTGCCCGCCGCCGGCATCGTCAGCACGCTGATCCCGGTGTTCGCGCAGCGCCCGCTGGTGGGCTACCGCTGGGTGGTGTTGTCGATCATCACGACCGCATTCATCAGCTTCGGGCTGTGGGTACACCACATGTTCACGGTCGGCATTCCGCATCTGGCCCAGGCCTTTTTCTCGGCTGCAAGCATGCTGGTTGCGATTCCGACCGCCATCCAGATCTTCGTCTGGTTGGCCACGCTGTGGACCGGCCGACCGCTGTTCCGCCTGCCGATGCTGTGGCTGATCGGCTTTCTGGTGGTGTTCGTGGCCGGCGGGCTGACCGGCGTGATGCTCGCCCTGGTACCGTTCAACTGGCAGGTGCATGACACCCACTTCGTGGTCGCGCACATGCACTACGTCCTGGTTGGCGGCATGTTTTTTCCGCTGGTGGCCGGACTGTATTACTGGCTTCCACACATTTCCGGCCGCATGCCGTCCGACGGCCTCGGCCGCTGGGGTTTCTGGCTGACCTTTATCGGCTTCAACCTGACCTTTCTGATCATGCACTGGACCGGGCTGCTCGGCATGCCGCGACGGGTGTACACCTACGAGGCCGGCCTGGGGTGGGACCTGCCCAACCTGGTGTCGTCGATAGGCAGCTTCGTGATGACCATCGGCATCGCAGTGGTGTTGCTCGATCTCGCGCTGCATTTCCGCTTCGGCAGACCTGCAGGTCGGAATCCCTGGAATGCGGACACCCTCGAATGGGCGACCAGCACGCCGCCAGCAGCCTACAACTTCGCCAGCCAGCCCTCACTCGACACCCGCCACCCGCTATGGGACCACCCCGACCTGCCCGACAGCATCGCCGAAGGACGCCACGCGCTGTCGCTGATCGACCACGGACGGCGCGAAACCCTGGGCACCGGACCGGTCAACGCTGAAGCGCGCGAGATCATCCATCTGCCGGGCAACAGTGGGTTACCGCTGCTCGCCGCCCTGTGTCTGGCTGTTGTGTGCATCGCGTTGCTGGTGCGCGCCTACCCCTTCGCCGCCGTGGCCGCACTGGCAACGGTGGCGATCCTGCTGCGCTGGTCATGGATCAACGGCCAACATCCAGGCGCGCTGACCGATCTGAAGATCCAGCCGGACGACCCGCCGCTGCATTCTCACACCTTCAGCGGACCGGGCCTGCTGGGCATGGACGTCACCTTGATCGCCAATGGGGCGCTCTACCTGTCGCTGTTGTTCGGCTGGTTCTACCTGTGGACGGTCGCGCCCAACTGGGAAGCGCCGCAAGCCACTCCCTTGCCGTGGCTGATCCTGATGCTCGCGGGCGGCGTGTTGAGCGTTGCCACGCTGTGGTTGCGCCGAGCAGTGGCCAGGCTGCGCGCACAAAGCGCGTCATACCTGCAGTTGCAGTTGTGGGGTATTGCAGTGCTCGGGAGCGTTCATGTTTTGATGCTTGCATGGGTATTGGCGATCACGCCACTGGCACCGACGCTCACCGCACACGACGCGGTGATCACCGTCTTCCTCGTCTACCTGCTGCTGCACGCAGCGCTTGCGAGCGTGCTGGCGGCGCTGCAGGCGCTGCGGGTCATGTTCGGCTACGTGGGGCTACATTCGCCGTATGAACTCGTGGTGGTGGCGCGGTGGTGGTCATATACGCTGCTCGCATTCTGGTCCGCCTATGTGTGCGTGGTGCTTTTCCCCGCCGGCTGGGGAGGCCGCTGATGCTCGCGCCGACCCACCCGATGCAACTCGCACTCGGGCTCATCGTCTGGTCGATATGGTTCATCGCGCTGTATGGCGGACTGTCGGTTGGCTGCGCGATTTCGCCGCCGGCGCCGGAGCTGGGCTCATTCAACTGGCTCAACTTGCTGCTCGGCGTCTTCACCGCCGTCGTCTTGGCCTGGCTGCTGCGGCAGATGGTCTTGTGCTGGCGACAAACCAAAACGAAGGACACCGATGGGCCGCGTCGGCGCTTCATCGCTGGGGTGAGTGCCAGCGCCTATGCGGTGGCTGCCATATCGACCATCTTCATCGGACTGCCGGTCATGGGCTTGCCACCCTGCCTTTGATGGTAGTGCATTCCTCGGCTGGACCCCTTGTTGCTTGCCTGGAGGACGCTTGATTACCCATATTCTTTGGCTTGGTTGGCGCTCCGCGAATGACTGAGTGGGCTGCAACGCCAGCGACG
>JAABTC010000405.1 GCA_011390055.1 Burkholderiales bacterium
CTACCTCCTCGCCGCGCTGCTCGGGTCCCTCGCCTACCTGATCGGGGTTGCGCTACTGTACGCGGCAGGCGGCAGCCTGGCGCTGACCGACCTCGCCCGCCTGGACGGAAGCGACACGACGGTACAGGTCGCGCTGGCGCTGATGGCGGTCGGCCTGATGCTGAAGACTGCGTTGTTCCCGCTCCACGGCTGGCTGCCTGCAGCGCACGGTGGCGCCTTGCCGGCGGTCAGCGCCTTGCTCTCGGCGCTGGTGATCAAGGCCTCGTTCATGATCCTGCTGCGCCTGTGGCTTGCGCTGGATGCCGACCAGCTCGCAGTGGTCGCCGCGCAAGGACTCGGTCTGCTCGGGGCCGGGGCGGTGTTCTGGGGTAGCTGGATGGCGTGGCGCCAGACACGGCTCAAGTACCTGGTTGCCTACTCGACGGTCGCGCAGATCGGCTACCTGTTCCTGTTCTTTCCGCTGATTACCGGCAGCAGCACCGACGCAGCGCGGCTCGCCTGGGACGGCACCCTGTTGATGCTGTTCGCCCACGCACTGGCCAAAGCCGGGATGTTTCTCGCCGCCGGGAACCTGGTCTATGCGGTGGGCAGCCCCCAGATCGCCGACCTCGCCGGGGTGGGGCGCTTCCGTCCCTTGTCCTTGCTGAGTTTCGGCATCGCCGGTGTCTCCATCATGGGACTGCCACCGAGCGGCGGCTTTAGCGCGAAATGGTTGCTGCTGCAAAGCGCGCTGACCAGCGGGCAGTGGCCATGGCTGATCGTGCTGCTGGGCGGCGGATTGCTCAGCGCGGTCTATGTGTTCAAGGTGCTGCGGCATGCCTTCGTCGAAGGACCGACGCGAGATACCTTCCGCTCGCCGCCGACCGCGGCCGAGCTGGCTGCACTGGCCCTGGCGCTGGCCAGCCTGGTGCTGGGCCTGGCCGCGCACGGACTGCTCGCGCTGATGCGACCGGATGCGTTACTCGCCATCTCGGGGGTGGCGGGATGAGCAGCTGGAGCCCCATCAACGCCTGGTTGCCGCTGATCGTGGTCAGCACTTCAGTCATTGCCGCGGCCGGCATCTTCCTGCTCAAGGAACACCGCCACGGGCTGCGTACCGTGTTCAACCTGAGCGCGGCGGTGATCAAGCTGGGGCTGGTGATCTGGATGGCGCTGGGCGTGCTCGACGAGGTGCGATTCGAAACCCGCTTCATGCTGCTCGATGGCGTGAGCTTCATCCTCCGTGCCGATCCGCTCGGCATCATGTTCACCGGTCTGTCGTCGTTGCTGTGGTTGTTCACGACGATCTACGCCATCGGTTATCTCGAGAACGCGCCCAACCGGAGCCGCTTCTTCGGCTTTTTCAGCCTCTGCGTCGCGAGCACGGTCGGCATCGCGCTGGCCGGCAACCTGTTCACCTTCTTCCTGTTCTACGAACTGCTGACCCTGTCCACCTACCCGCTGGTCGTGCATCGCGGCACCGAGAAGGCGATGCAGGCTGGCAAGGTCTATCTCGCCTACACGCTGGGCGGCGGCGCGGTGCTGCTGCTCGGCGTGGCCGGTTTACATGCGCTGGTGGGCGAAGTCGAGTTCGCCGCCGGGGCCGGCCTGCGCGCCCTCGACCCGGCCCTGAACCCCTTGCTGACAGTGATTTTCGTGTTGCTCGTGATCGGGCTCGGGGTGAAGGCAGCGCTGCTGCCACTGCATGGCTGGTTGCCAACCGCGATGGTTGCGCCGGCGCCAGTGAGCGCCTTGTTGCACGCGGTCGCGGTGGTCAAGGCCGGCGCCTTCGGCATCGTGCGGGTGGTCTACGACGTATTCGGGATCGAGTTCACCTGGCAACTCGGTCTGCTCGAACCACTGGCCTGGCTCGCCTGCACGACCATCCTGTATGGCTCTATCCGTGCGTTGTGGCAGACCGACCTGAAACGCCGGCTGGCCTACTCCACCATCAGCCAGGTGTCCTACATCGTGCTCGGTACTGCGTTGTTCGGGCCGGTCGGCACAGTCGGCGGGTTGGTCCATCTGCTCCACCAGGGGCTGATGAAGATCACGCTGTTTTTCTGCGCCGGCAACTACGCCGAAACCCTGGGGGTGCACCGCATCGACGAGCTCGACGGCGCCGGCCGGCGCATGCCCGCCACCAGCGTCGCGTTCACGCTCGGCGCCTTCGGCATGATCGGCGTGCCACCGCTGGCCGGCTTCGTCACCAAGTGGTATCTGGGTATCGGCGCGCTCGACACCGGCATGGCCTGGGTGATCGGGGTGCTGATCGCGAGCAGCCTGCTCAACGCCGCCTACTTCCTGCCCATCCTGCACCGGATCTGGTTCCGTCCGCAGCGCGCGCCATGGCCGGACGAGCACTTTCAGGACTGCCGCGACACCCATCCGTGGTTGCTGCTGCCGCCGCTCGCCACCGCCGCCTTCGGCGTCGCCGCCGGCCTGCTCGCCGGCATGCCCTTCTCGCCGCTTTACTGGGCCGAGGTCGTGGTGTTGCGGGAGTATCTGCCATGAACC
>JAABTC010000406.1 GCA_011390055.1 Burkholderiales bacterium
GATCAGTGAACGGTGCATTCGGTCGACGCCGCCGATGCCTGGGTCGCATGCTGCAACAGGGCTGCGGACAGGCCTCGCGCGGACAGCCAGGCGCCCTCGACGCCACCGACAGCCGAGCCGCCGAGGAAGTCGCCGCAGACGCCCAGGCCGTGGGCGGCATCCCACCAGAACGACGCGGCAGATGCCCCGCCATTCAGGGGCGGCAGTGCGTAGCGCCAACGGTGCACCGCGGCGTGGTGCCAGTCGACCGGCCGGCCGAGGCAGTCGGCCAGCGCGGCCTGCATCTGCTGCCGCACCCAGGCCGCCGGTTGTTCGAGGTGCTGACGGCTCCAGCCCGGTCGCGCATGCGCGACCCAATGCGCTTGCCCGGGCACACGCGCCCGGCCCGGCCGTGTGTCGTTGCGCAGCGCCCAGGCCAGCGGGCCCGAGACCGGCCGGGCCAGGTCCCATGCCGGCGACGACGAAGTTTGCTCGGCCTCGGCCACGCCCATCAAGGTCCAACACGGCTGCATCGGCACGGCCGCCGCGTGGCGTGCCCAGTCGAGCCGGTGCGGGCTGAGCAGGGGCGCGGCCTGCGCCGGTGGCAGCGCCAACACCACTGCATCGAAGCGCGCAGGGTGGCGCTCGCCGCCGGACTGAAGTTGCCATCCGAGCGGGCCCGTGTGCAGGGTGTCGGCGGCGAAGCCCCAGGTGGTTGCCGCGCCGTCCAGCAAGCCGCGGCACAGCGCAGGCAGGTCGAGGGTGGGCACGTACAGCCGTTCGCCAACCTCGCTGGCCGAACCGCCCGGCGCGAGCTTCGGCGCCCAATCGGCCAACCCCCCGGCCCGCAGGGTCTGCTCGACGAAGGCTCTGAAGGCCTCGGAGCGGGCCGTCAGGGCAACCGCGCCGTGGTCGAGCCGCGTCGTCCAGGCCTGGCCGTGTCGGTCGACCCCTTCGAGGCGACGGGTGGCCAGGCGACCGCCGGGGCCGCGCGACTTGTCGAACACGTGGACCGCGTGGCCGGCCCGGACCAGCGCATTCGCGCAGGCGGCACCGGCGATGCCGGCGCCGACCACCGCAATGTGCTGAGCTTTTTCACACGTCATGGCCTGGATGATACTCTTTTCTGCGTCATGATGAGTTCAAGCCTTGATATTTGCAACATCAAACCTCATAATTCGCTTCAATTTGGCGTCATGAGAGACGATGAATCAAAAAAAGCCGCCGGCACCTGCCGAACCTTCGCACTACCGCAGCGGCGCCGTCGCCCACATGCTGCGCATGCCGGTGGCGACCCTGCGCGTGTGGGAGCGCCGCTACGGGTTGACGCAGGCACTGTCGCCCAGCGGCCAGCGACGGTACTCGACCGACGATGTGCGACGCCTGGCCCTGGTCAAGCAGTTGACGGATCTGGGCCACGCCATCGGCAGCCTGGCGCCGCTGGACCTGCTGCAGTTGCAGCGCGTGGCGTCCACGCATGCGCTCGCGCTGGCGGCAACCCAGAAAGCCGAGCCCTCGCAGCGCGCCGCCGAGTCGCCCGCTCGGGCCTGGCGCCTGGCGGTCATCGGCGCTGCACTGGGCACCCGCCTGCAGCGGCCCGCGCTGCTGCGCCGCATCGGCAGGCCGGTGGTGCTGCTGGGGCCGTTCGCCGACGCTGCGCAGGCCGACGCCGCATTGCGCGGCGCGGAGGTCGATGCGCTGCTGGTCCACGAACCGCAGTTGCACGCCGGCTGGTCCGCGGCCATCGACACGGCCGCCCCGGCCCTGGCCCAGGTGCCCAAAGCGGTGCTGTACGGCTTTGCGGCCGATGCGGTGTGCGAGGCCCTGGCCACCGCCGGCACGGCCTTGCTGCGCGAGCCGCAGCCCGACGTGGTGGTGGCGCAATGGCTGCACGGCCTGGCGCAGGCACCCACGCAGCGGCAAGCGGCGGCGGAACGCGGCGCGTCCTTGCCCGAACCTGCGCCGACGCGCCGTTGGCACGATGCCGCGCTGGCCGACTTCGCGGGGCGCTCGTCGACGATGGCCTGCGAGTGCCCGCGCCACGTGGCCGAGCTGTTGATGCAGCTGTCGCACTTCGAAGCCTACAGCGCCGAGTGCGAGCACCGCAGCCCGGCCGACGCCGAGCTGCATGCTTACCTGCGGCAGGTCGCGGCCGCGTCGCGCGCCCGTTTCGAAACCGCACTCGAACATGTGGCCTTGCACGAGGGCCTCGTCTTGCCCCCCGCTTTGCCCTCGATGGGCCTGCCCACCCACCCGTGAGACGACCCGATACCTGCCCATGCACCGCTACCTGCTGCTTCTCACCCTCGCCGCCCTGCCCTTCATGAGCCACGCCATCGAAGAACCCGACCACGAGGTCCTGAAGACCTTCGACAACGTGGAGTTGCGCCGCTATGCACCCTATGTCGTCGCCGAGGTCGTGCTCGATGCCAGCGCCGAAGACGCGGGCAACCAGGCCTTTCCGATCCTGGCCGGCTACATCTTCGGCAAGAACAAGGGCGA
The DNA here is from genome assembly GCA_011390055.1 of Burkholderiales bacterium. Lineage (GTDB taxonomy): Bacteria > Pseudomonadota > Gammaproteobacteria > Burkholderiales > Burkholderiaceae_C > CADEEN01. The sequence continues at coordinate 2,482 of JAABTC010000406.1, forward strand.
GAAGAAGTT
>JAABTC010000407.1 GCA_011390055.1 Burkholderiales bacterium
TGCGCTACCTGGCCGGACAGGGCCTGCAGGCCGAGGCCTTCGACACCGAATACGGCGACGAACACGAAGCGCAGGCCGAGGCGGCGCCATGAAGCGCTTTGCCGAGCTCTACACCGAACTGGACGCCACCACTGCCACCAGCGCCAAGGTGGCTGCCCTGGTGCGCTACCTGGGCCATGCCAGCGACGAGGACGCGGCCTGGGCGGTGTACTTCCTCGCCGGGGGCAAGCCGCGTCAGCTGGTCAAGACCGCGCAGTTGCGGGCACTGGCCACCCAGGCCGCCGGTCTGCCCGACTGGTTGTTCGAGGCCTGTTACCAGACCGTGGGCGATCTGGCCGAGACCATCGCGCTCCTGCTTCCATCGCCCCCCGACAGCGGCACCGATCTGGGTCTGCACGCGTGGATGACGCAACGCCTGCTGCCTTTGCGCGGCGCCGACGAAACCACCGTGGCGCTGGCGCTGACCACCTGGTGGCGCGAGCTCGACAGCCTGGGGCGCTTCCTGCTCGTCAAGCTGGTGGGTGGAGGGTTCCGGGTGGGTGTGAGCAAGCTGCTGGTGCAGCGCGCGGTGGCGCAACACGCCGGGCTGGATGCCAAGCAGGTGGCGGCCCGCATGATGGGCTACACCGACGGCAAGCGCGAACCCACTGCCGACGCCTGGCGCGCGCTGATCGCGCCGCACGACAGCGACTTGCCGGCCGCGCGCGAGCCCAGCCAGCCGTACCCGTTCTTCCTGGCCCAGCCGCTGCAGACCGATCCCCAGGCCTCGCTCGGCGCCGCCACCGACTGGCTGGCCGAATGGAAGTTCGACGGCATCCGCGGGCAGATCGTCAGGCGCGCGGGCCAGACCTGGGTGTGGTCGCGCGGTGAAGAACTCATGACCGATCGCTTCCCCGAACTGGTGGCGCTGGCCACCGGCTGGCCCGACGGCACGGTGGTCGACGGCGAGATCGTGGTGTGGGACGCGTCGGCAGACGGGCTGCCCGGTGCGCAGCGCCCGGGGCGGCCGGCGCCCTTTGCCCTGTTGCAGCAGCGCATCGGCCGCAAGACGCTGAATGCGCAGGTGCTGGCCAAGGCGCCGGTGTCGTTCGTTGCCTACGACCTGATCGAACAGGACGGACAAGACCTGCGCACCGCGCCCCAGCACATGCGCCGCGCCGCGCTGCAGGCGCTGGCCGAGCAGGTGTCGCCGCGCCTGACGGTGTCGCCGCTGCACGCTGCCGGACATTGGGCCGATCTGGTCGCCCTGCGCGAGCGCTCGCGCGAGATCGGCGTCGAGGGCCTGATGCTCAAGCACCGCGACAGCGCCTACGGCACCGGCCGCGTCAAACGCGCCGACGGTACAGAGCGCCTGGCCTGGTGGAAATGGAAGATCGACCCGCTGACCATCGACGGTGTGCTCATCTACGCTCAGGCCGGCCACGGCCGGCGTGCGTCGGTCTACACCGACTACACCTTCGCGGTCTGGAACCGCGCACCGCGCGACGCGGCCGAGGCGCAAGCGGTGGTCGATGCCATCGCCGCGCGTCGACCTGCCGACCCGCAGGGCCTGCAACTGGTGGCGTTCACCAAGGCGTATTCGGGCCTGACCGACGACGAGTTCAAGGCGGTGGACGCGGTCATCCGCAAGACCACGCTGGAGAAGTTCGGCCCCGTGCGCAGCGTGCGGCCCACCCTGGTGTTCGAGCTGGCCTTCGAGGGCATCGCGCGCAGCGCGCGCCACAAGAGCGGCGTGGCGTTGCGATTTCCGCGCATGGTGCGCCTGCGCACCGACAAGCCGCTGCACGAGGCCGATGCGCTGCCCGCCCTGGAGGCCCTGCTCGGCTGAGGACTAAAGGTTTGCATGGGGCCGAAACGGGGACCCGGTGATAGCATGTCCCATGCTCATGAAGACCGATACCGACATGACCCCCACCGGCCCTGCCGACGACCACGGGACACCCGTGTCCGTCAAGATCCGCGAACGCATCAAGGCCGCGCGCCAGCGCTTCCACTCCAACGACAACATCGCCGAGTTCATCCAGCCCGGCGAGCTCGAGCAACTGCTCGATGAAGTCACGGTGAAGATGCAGGGCGTGCTCGAGTCGATGGTGATCGACCTCGAGAACGACCACAACACCGGCGACACCGCGCGCCGCGTGGCCAAGATGTACCTCAAGGAGGTCTTCAACGGCCGCTACGTCAAGGGCCCCAGCGTCACCGAGTTTCCCAATGCCGAGCACCTCAACGAGCTGATGATCGTCGGCCCGATCACGGTGCGCAGCGCTTGCAGCCACCACTTCTGCCCGGTGATCGGCCGCATCTGGATCGGCGTGATGCCCAACGAACACACCAACGTGATCGGCCTGTCCAAGTACGCGCGCCTGGCCGAATGGATCATGGGTCGCCCGCAGATCCAGGAAGAGGCCGTGGTGCAACTGGCCGACCTGATCCAGGAAAAGACGCAGCCCGACGGCCTGGCGCTCGTGATGGAAGCCA
>JAABTC010000408.1 GCA_011390055.1 Burkholderiales bacterium
GGTGATGGCGATCATGGGTGACGCGCTGATCCTGACCGGCCTGCTGCTGGCCGCCAGCGGCCTGGGCGCGCCCTTACTACCCATGCTGGCGGAGCTGGCCGATGCGATCGCGCAATCGGCACAGCGCGACCTGATCATCGGCAGCCTGCTGCTCGGATTTGGCATCAAGGCCGGGCTGCCGCTGCTACACATGTGGCTGCCGCTGGCGCATCCGGTGGCGCCGATTCCGGCCAGTGCAGTGCTCTCCGGCGCGATGATCAAGGCCGGTCTGCTCGGCTGGCTGAACACGCTGCCGCTCGGTCTGGTGAGCCTGCCACAGTGGAGTCTGCTGGTGATGCTCGCCGGTCTGGTCGCGGCCTTTGGCGCTGCGTTCATCGGCGTGCATCAACGCACGCCCAAGACGGTGCTGGCGTATTCCAGCATCAGCCAGATGGGGCTGATCACGGTCGCGGTCGGCGCCGGCCTGCAGGCACCGACTGCGTGGCCGCTACTCGAGCCGGCCATCGCACTGTATGCGTTGCATCACGGTCTGGCCAAGGGCGCCTTGTTTCTCGGTGTCGGCATTGCCGCACACCATGGCGGGCGTCTCACGCCGAGCTGGTTGTGGCTTGCACTGGTCCTGCCCGGACTGGCATTGGCCGGACCAACGCTCAGCGGCATGGCGGCCAAGCTAAGCCTCAAGGCGGCATTCGAAGCGGGCACACACACACCGGCGTGGTGGCAGCACTTGCCTTTGCTGCTGAGTCTGGCGGCGATCGGCACCACTGGTCTGATCGCGCGCTACCTGTGGTTGCTGCGTGAGATCAAGCCGGGTCACGCCGTGACGCCCTCCACATGGCTGGGCTGGGGGCTGGTGCTCGGCGCCAGCACTTTCGGCCTGATCGCGCTGCCATGGTTACCGATTCCGGCCGGCTGGCCACCCGATCCGGCCTATCTTCCCGATCTGTTGTGGCCGGTACTCGCAGGCGCGCTCGCAGCCGTGTTTGCGTCACGTCGGCCACCGTCCTGGTCGATTCCTTCAGGCGACGTGGTGGTCGCGATCGAACACTGGGTGACACGTCTGCGGCGTGGTCTTGAGCGTTGCCAACGCGCGCTGCGTCACTGCAACTGCAGGCCGTACCCGTTCGCCGCAGAAGTGCAGGCGGCCACCGACCACGCGATGCAGCATGGCATCCACCGTGACGACCTCTGGCGCCGCGAAACCGGCCTGATTTTCGCCGCGTTGCTCGCGCTGTTGCTGCTGGCAATACTCTTTTTCTGAGCATGCGCGGCCTGGCTTCAACTCGTCGCGCGCCCGCGCTGCTGGTAGATCACGCCACTGATGATCATTGCCAGACCGACCCAGGTTGCCGGAACAATGGTTTCGCCGAGGAAGGCGCTGATGAAGAACAGCGATAGAAACGGCGACAGAAAAATCAGATTGCTGACGCGACTGACCTGTTCGGCGCGGCGCATCGCCGCCAGCCACAGCATGAAGGTCACGCCCATCTCGAACAGGCCGACGTAGAGTGCACCCGCCAGCCCGCGCACCTCGGGCACACCCAGCTCGCCCTGCCACAGCATGACCAGCCACACCAGCGGCGTGCCGAGCGCAAAGCACAAAAACAACGTCACTGCCGCCGGCGCGCTACCACGCGTATTGAGTATCCAGTACAAGGCCCACAACACCGTGCTGGCGAGCGCCAGCGCCACGCCCACGCCACTGTCGAACTCGAGCGCCAGAACATCGCCCCGCGTCGCAATCACCACCGCCCCGGCATAGCCGATCGACAGCGCCAGCACGTCGCGCGCGGTGAGTCTTTGCTTGAGCAAGGGTACGGCGAGCAGCGACAACGTGAGCGCCCAGGTGTAGTTCAGCGCCTGCGCCTGTTGCGCCGGCAGCAAATCGTAGGCGCGAAACAACACCAGATAATAAAACGCCGGGTTGAGCGCGCCGAGCGCAAGGTAATACACCGGGCGGTCGCGCAGGGTGGAGAAGACACTGGCCCAATGCCGCTGCGCGGTCACGAACACTGCCAGCACCAGCGTCGACACCAGGCCCGCCCAACCGAGCAGCTGCGTTGGCGTCAGCACCTGCAATGACAGCTTGAACGCGGTCGCGACGGTCGACCACAAAATGACGGCGGCAATGCCGAACAGCATTGCGTGGCGCTGGTTAAGTGCGTGCATGGCGAAGGCGAACGTAAAGGTGCATTGGAAACAGGTGCAAGCCCGAGCCTACCGCGAACTTGCACGCAGGCGGTAAGGCACCCGGTTCAAAAAGCGCGTCGTGTGAAAACTGACGTCGATGTGCGACAACCCATTCAGATGCGTCCACAGCGAAAAAATACAGGCTTACGGATGACGCCAGAACGCGCACGACTGAAAGCGGGTATTCAGCCACCATGCGCTGCGCCCGACTGCAAAGCGGAAGTTCGACACACCCGCCTGCGATTCGACCGGTCGGACGACTTCGCCG
>JAABTC010000409.1 GCA_011390055.1 Burkholderiales bacterium
ACACGGGATCATATTCTTAATCTTTACCCTAATCTTTACCTTAATCTTTTGAAGTTATAGGCATAGAAAAAGGAGCAACAAGATGCGTATTGAGAAATGGATGTCGGTTGTGGCGCTCGCTACGGTTTGTTGTGCAGGTGCGCAGGCGGGCGACTGGCCGCAGTTCCGCGGGCCGGAGCGCGATGGCAAGGCGGCGGCGGGTCCGGCCCTGCTGAAGGCCTGGCCTGAGGCGGGGCCGCGCCAGCTTTGGTCGTACGCGCAACTGGGCACCGGCTATGCCTCGGTCGCGATTGCGGACGGGCGGGTCTACACCACCGGGCTCGAAGGTGGCGACGGGATGCTCTATGCGTTCGATCTGGCAGGCAAGCTGCTCTGGAAGGTTGCCTATGGTCCCGACTGGAGCAAGAGCTACAAGGGCTCGCGCACGACGCCAACGGTCCACAAGGGCAAACTCTACCTGATGAGCGCCTTTGGCAAGGCGGCCTGCTTCGATGCCGCAACGGGCAAGGCGATCTGGTCGGTCGACACCATGGCCGAATTCGGGGCGCGCAACCTGACGTGGGGTATGACCGAGTCGCCGCTGGCGCTGGATGACAAGGTCATCTTCACCCCTGGCGGTCCGGACGCGGGTGTCGTGGCGCTCGATCCGGCATCCGGCAAGACCATCTGGGTCTGCCCCGATGTCAACGACCAGTCCGGCTACTGCTCGCCGATCCTGATCAACCGCGGCGGGCGCGATATCATCGCGCAGCTTACCGGCTCCGCCTTTATCGGTATTGAAGCCGGCAGCGGCAAACTGCTGTGGAACCAGACGCGCAGCAAGCAGCCGGCACACAAGATCCAGGCGGTCTCGCCGGTCTACGCTGATGGCAAGTTCTATGTGACCACCGGCTACGGCGGCGAGCGCGGCGAAATGTACAGCCTGAGTGCCGACGGGACGCAGGTCACCAGTCAGTGGCGCGATGCCGAGCTCGACAGCCAGGTGGGTGGCGTGGTGTTGCTCGATGGTTATATCTACGGCGCGTCGGACCGCAACAATAAGGGCTCCTGGCTCTGTCTGAACCTGGCGACCGGCGAGGTGGCTGCCAAGACACCGGCCGTGGGCAAGGGCTCGGTGATCTATGCCGACGGCATGCTCTACGGTCTTGGCGAGAAGGGGGAGGCCGGACTGGTCGTGCCCGATCCAAAGGATTTCCGCCTGGTCAGCTCCTTCACGCTGCCGGCCGGCGGCGACGGTCCCTTCCGGGCGCACCCGGCCATCGCTGACGGCCGCCTCTATATCCGCCACGACACCCGCCTCTTCGTCTACGACATCCGCAAGCCGTAGGGCAGCATCGGGGCGGGTGCGGAATTGGGGCTGACTTTGCTTCGCGCGTCGACGCCATAAGGGCCACTATGAAAAACCCGATGGACAGGCAGTTGGAAAAGCAGCTTTCGGAGCGTGCGGTCGCCATTGGGCGCGAGGGCAATGTCGCCGCGTTCGGGGAATTGCAGCAACTGCTGCGATCGTCATCGGCCAATGCCCGCCGGCTGGCCGCTTCCGCCATGGGTAAATTGGCATGGCTAGGGGTGGACCAGGCGGCGGCGGTGGCCGCCCTTGCCCCCCTGGCGCGCCGCGATCCCCACCCGCAGACCCGTCAGTACGCGATCAAGGCGCTAAAAGCGTATGGCGTGGCAGCGAAAGACACCCTTTCCGATCTGCGCGACATGACTGCCAATGGCTTCGCGTATCGCTACGACGCCAAATTCCGCATTATCGGCGAGTTCCAGATCCGACCGGATTTCTACCTGCCCGAACTGGATGTCTACATCGAGTACTGGGGCATGGATACGCCGCAATACAAGATGAATATGTATAAGAAACAGACACTCTATCAGCAGGAAGGCAAGCGTCTGGTTTCCGTCTATCCTGCCGACTTATCGCGCCTGGGAGCGCTGCTGACCGCAAAGCTCAGCCGATACGGCGTGTCAGTTGGCATTGACGCGCGCAGCGAAGTCAGCCGGTAACGGGCCGACTGAGATTGATTTCGACTTTCGACTTTCCCTATTTCGACTTTTCCCCTCAAACGCTCACGTCAACGGTGTGGTCCTGGCGGTCGTCGAGCAGGTGGATCAAGCCGTCGGGTTGCGCCTGGCGATCGAGCAGCAGGCGGGGCTTTTCGCCGTTCGTGGCATGGGTGGCGGTGATGTGGTAGAAGGTGTCGCGGAAGCGGTAGTGCAGCTTGAGCGATGGCCAGTCGGCCGGCAGTCGCGGTTTGAGCCGCAACTGTTCGCCTTCGAGCTGTACGCCCAGCAGGGTCTCGACCAGCAGCCGGTACATCCAGCCGGCCGCCCCGGTATACCAGCTCCAGCCGCCGCGCCCGGTGTGCGGGCTGGCCCCGTAGATGTCGGCGGTCATCACGTACGGTTCGACCTTGTAGCGGTTGACCCCGTCCGCATCC
>JAABTC010000041.1 GCA_011390055.1 Burkholderiales bacterium
CCTTCGGGGAACACCGCGACCGTGTCGCCCGCGCGCAGGGCCTCGGCCGTCTGGTGCACCACGCGCAGCGCGTCGCGTTTGCTGGCCCGCTCGACGAACAAGGTGCCGGCGCCGGCGACCAGCCAGCCGACGAGCGGCCAGTGCCGGATGTCGGCCTTCGAGACGAAGCGCGCCTGCGGCACCGCCGCATGCAGCGCCGCGATGTCGAGCCACGATACGTGGTTGGCGACCAGCAGGCTGGGGCCGTTCGCGGGCTGCCCGTGCACGGTCAGCGCCACACCCAGCCGCTCCAGCAGCGTGGCCGAGAACCAGCGGATGCGGGCCTGCCGCTGGAGCGCGCCCAGGCGCGGAAACCGCAGCGCCATCACCGCCATGCCGTGCGCCACGTGCAGCGCAGAACGCGCCAGGCGCCAGGCACCGCGCAGGCGCCGCCTGCTGGCGCTGTGCGCCCCGCTCAAGTGGGCGCGCGCTCGAACGCGACGCTGCCCGCCACCACCGTGGTGTGCACGCGCCCGCGCAATTCGAAGCCGCTGGTCTCGAAGGCGAAGGGCGTGTGCTTGCCCTGGCTGACCAGCGCGTCGGCGCGCACCGGCCAGCGCGCCTGGTCGTCGAACACGCAGACGTCGGCCACGCCGCCGGCGACCAGGCGCCCCGCGCTGTGGGCCAGCGAGCCGAGCGAGGCGCCCAGTACCGCCACCGGCGCGCTGGTGATGCGGGCCAGCGTGGGCCCCAGCCCCAGCCCCTGCTGCTCACCCCAGTGCAGCGCCAGGCCGAGCAGCAATTCAAGCCCGGTGGCGCCCGAAGTGGCCTCGGCGAACGGCAGCGTCTTCTCGTCCGTACTGACCGGCGTGTGATCGGACACCAGCGCGTCGATGGTGCCGTCGGCCAGCGCCGCCTGCAGCGCGTCGCGGTCGCGCTGCTGGCGCAGCGGCGGCGTCACGCGCATCTCGGCGTTGAAGTAGCCGATGTCGGTGTCGGTCAGGTGCAGCGAGTTGATGCTGACGTCCGCCGTCACCGGCAGGCCTTCGGCCTTGGCCGCGCGCAACAACGCGACGCCCGCGGCGCTGGACAGCCGACACAGGTGCAGCCGTGCGCCGGTGGCCCGGACCAGTTCGAACAGCGTGGCCAGCGCGATCGTTTCGGCGGCCACCGGCACCCCCGTCAAGCCCAGCCGCGTCGCGATCGCACCGCTGGCCGCCACGCCGCCGCCAAGCCAGGCGTCCTGCGGCCGCAGCCAGACCGTGTAGCCGTAGGTGGCGGCGTACTGCAGTGCGCGCTGCAGCGTCAGCGTGTTGACGATCGGCACCTCGGCCTGCGAGAAACCGACGCAGCCGGCCTCGGTCAACTCGGCCATCTCGGTCAAGGTTTCGCCCGCCAGGCCACGCGTCAAGGCACCGAGCGGAAACAGGCGGCAGCGGCTCAGGCGCCGGGCGCGGAACTTCAGCATCTCGACCAGCCCCGGCTCGTCGAGCGGCGGGTCGGTGTCGGGCATGCACACCAGGCTCGTCACGCCACCGGCCGCCGCTGCCGCCAGCTCGCTCTCGAGCATGCCCTCGTGCTCGTGACCGGGCTCGCGCAGGCGCGCGGCCAGGTCGACCAGGCCGGGCGCGACCACCAGACCGCCGGCGTCGATGGTGCGCTCGGGCGCGAAATCGTCGCTCACATCGCCCAGCGTGATGATCCGGTCGCCGGCGATCGCCAGGTCGCCGACGCGGTCCAGGCCGCTCGCGGGGTCGATCAAGCGCCCGTTCTTGATGAGTATCTTCATGGCGCAAAACAAATGGCGCCCGAGCGGCGTAGCGAGCGGTCCGAGGTCGCGTCGAGCAGCGCAGCCGTACTCGGGTACGGCGAGCAGCGCAGGCGCGAGATCGGTTCGCGCAGTAGCCGAGCGGGTGTCCATTTCATGCGTCGTTGCCTGCGATGGTCGACATGACCGCCATGCGCACCGAGATGCCGAAGGTGACCTGCGGCAGGATCACGCTGTGGCCGCCGTCGGCCACGCTGGAATCGATCTCCACGCCGCGGTTGATCGGCCCGGGGTGCATCACGATGGCATCGGGCCGGGCCAGCGCGAGCTTCTCGGCGCTGAGGCCGAAGTGCTTGAAGAACTCGCCGGCGCTGGGCAGCATCGCGCCGCTCATGCGCTCGTTCTGCAGCCGCAGCATGATGACCACGTCGGCGCCGCGAATGCCCTCGGTCATATCGTGGCACACCCGCACGCCCATCTCGCGCAGGTCGCCGGGCACGAGGGTCTTGGGGCCGACGGCGCGGATCTCGGGCACACCCAGCGTGGTCAACGCATGGATGTCGGAGCGGGCCACGCGCGAGTGCACGATGTCGCCGACGATGGCCACCGTCAGCTGGGTGAAGTCGCCCTTGAAATGGCGGATCGTGTACATGTCCAGCAGCGCCTGCGTCGGGTGCGCATGGCGGCCGTCGCCGGCGTTGACCACGTGCACGTGCGGCGCGCAATGCTGGGCGATCAGGTAAGGCGCACCGCTCTCGCTGTGCCGCACCACGAACATGTCGGCCTGCATCGCCGAAAGGTTGGCGATGGTGTCGAGCAGGCTCTCGCCCTTGGCGGTGCTGCTGCGCGCGATGTCCAGATTGATCACGTCGGCCGACAGGCGCTTGGCCGCGATCTCGAAGGTGGTACGGGTGCGCGTGCTGTTCTCGAAGAACAGGTTGAACACGCTTTTGCCGCGCAACAGCGGCACCTTCTTGACGTCGCGGTCGTTGACCGACAGAAAAGTGCCGGCCGTGTCGAGGATCTGCGTCAGCACGGCGCGCGGCAGGCCTTCGATCGACAGCAGGTGGATCAGTTCGCCATGGCGGTTCAACTGGGGGTTGCGGCGCGACAGCATCAGGCGCTCTCGCCTTCTTCCACGGTGAAGGAGAAACGCCCATCGTCGGCGCGGGCCAGCGACAGGCGCTGACCTGCATTCAGGCTCGCCTGCGCCGCACAGAAAGTCGGCTCGATCGGCAGTTCGCGCCCGCCACGGTCGACCAGCACCGCCAGCATCACGGCGGCCGGCCGGCCGAAGTCGTACAGCTCGTTGATCGCGGCGCGGATCGTGCGCCCGGTGTAGAGCACGTCGTCCACGAGCAGGATGCGACGGCCCTCGACCTCGAAGGGCAGCCGCGTGGCACCCCCGCCGGCGGCCATGCCGCGTTCGGCGAAGTCGTCGCGGTGCAACGCGCTCGAGATCACGCCGGCCTCGCCCGGCAGTCCCAGGTCGACCTGCAGGCGGGCGGCCAGCCAGGCCCCGCCCGACCAGATGCCCACCAGCGCAGCCGGCGGCTCGGCAGGCATCGCGTCGAGCCGCTCGCGCACGCCCTGGCGCAATGTGGCGTACAGCGCCTCGGCATCGAGTTCGTGGGCCAGCGGCGACTTCATGCGGTGGATTCGTTGAAATACTGTTCGAGGATCAGGGCCGCCGACGCCGCATCGACGTCGCTCTGCGATGCACCGTGGGCCTGCGCCTCGGTCGTCGTGTAACGCTCATCGACTTCATGCACCGGCAGGCCGAAGCGCCCCAGCAGTTGGCGCGCGAAGCGTTCGGCCCGGCGCGTATTGTCATGCGGCGCGCCATCGGGGTGGCGCGGCACGCCGACCACCAGCGCAGAAGGCTGCCAGTCGGCGATCAAGCGCGCAATCGCAGCAAAGCGGGCCTCGACCGCTGTGTCGCCCACGGTGGTCAATGGCGTTGCACTGCGCGTCAGGTTGTTGCCGCTGGCCACACCGATGCGCCGGGTACCGAAATCGAAAGCCAGCAACAGCGCCGCCGCAGGAACCCGCGCGGCATCCCCGCTCATGCGTGCCCCGCCTCCTGGCTCAGCATGCGCGGGTCGAAGCCCAACAACGAAAGCGCGCGCTCATAGCGCTGCTCGATCGGAGTGTCGAAGATCACCTCCGGCTGCGCATCGACGGTGAGCCACCCGTTGCGGCCGAGTTCGTCTTCGAGCTGGCCGGCGCCCCAGCCGCTGTAGCCCAGCGTGACCAGGATCTTCTTCGGCCCGGCGCCGTTGGACAGCGCTTCGAGCACGTCCTTGCTGGTGGTCATGTCCAGGCTGCCGCCGGGAATCGACAAGGTCGAGCTGTACGGCCCGGCTTCGTCGGACTGCCGCTCGTGCAGCACGAAGCCGCGTTCGGTCTGCACCGGCCCGCCGTAGTACACCGGTGCGTCGGCCAGGTCGTCCCGCGTCAGGCTCAGATCGACCTTCTCGAACAGGTTCTTCAGCTTGATGTCGATCGGCTTGTTGATCACCAGCCCGAGCGCACCTTTTTCGGTGTGTTCGCACAGGTAGACCACGGCGCCAGCGAAGTTACCGTCGGCCATGCCGGGCATGGCAATCAGAAACTGGTTGGTCAGGTTGATGCGGCTGGCGTCGGCCATGGTGGAACCATTCTATCGATGGACCCACAATGGATGCATGCGCGATGCAAGCGTTCCACCCGCCGTCGACGACTTTTTCGCAAGTCTGGCCGGCCACCTCGAGACCGGCAGCCTGTCGCGGCTGGTGCTGGCCAAGTACGCCGGCCCGCCGAGCGATCTGCAGCGCGTCACGGTGCGGCCGTTGCTGCTGCGCGGCCAGCCGCACCTCAGCTTCGTCCACAGCCACGCCACGCGTGACGTGACGCGCAACGAGCCGCAGGCGCAAGGCCTGGCGAGCCTGCGCGCGCTGATCGGGCCGGTGTTTCGCCACGCGCACCTCCTGGCCGACGGCGAAGACCTGGAGCTGCGCTTCAGCCAGCGCGGGAAAGCCAGCCTGCACCGCCAGACCAGTGTGCGCACGCCGGCCGACCCGGCGGAGCACGATCGCCGCAAGCAGCGCCTGATCGAGCTCGACACGCCTTTTCTGGCCGCCCTGGGCGTCACCGATGCGTCGGGCGCGCTGGTGCCCACGATGGCGCGCAAGTACAAGCAGATCAACAAGTTCCTCGAGATCATCGACCACGCCGTCGCCGCATCGCCACTGCAGTCCGCGCCACGGCTGCGCGTGGCCGATTTCGGCAGCGGCAAGGGCTACCTGACCTTCGCGGTGCACCACCACCTGGCGCGCGTGCCCGGCCGCGCGTTGGAGGTGCAGGGCATCGAATTGCGTGAAGACCTGGTGCGGCTGTGCCAACGCGCTGCCGACCGGCTGGGCCTGGCCGGCCTCAAGTTCGAACAGGGCGATGTGCGCGACCACGCCGTGCGCCCGCTGGATGTCGTGATCGCGCTGCACGCCTGCGACACCGCCACCGACCACGCCCTCCACCTCGGTGTTCGGGCCGGTGCGTCGCTGATCGTCTGCTCGCCTTGCTGCCACAAGGAGCTGCGCCCGCAGATGAAGAGCCCGGCCCTGCTGGCGCCGATGCTGGGCCACGGCATCCACCTCGGCCAGCAGGCCGAAATGCTCACCGACAGCCTGCGCGCGCTGCTGTTGCAGGCGCACGGCTACGACACCCAGGTGTTCGAGTTCGTGGCGCTCGAGCACACCAGCAAGAACAAGATGATCCTGGCGACCAAGCGCGCCGCACCGCTGCCGGCCGAGCCGGTGCTGGCGCAGATCCGCGCCCTGAAAGACTTCTACGCGGTGCGCGAACACTGCTTGGAAGTGCTGCTCGACCGCAAGCCGGCCGCGGTGCCCGCATGAGTGCGTCCGCGCCGCTGGTCAGTGCGCTGGTGTGGTTCCGGCGCGACCTGCGTCTGCACGATCACGCAGCCCTGCACCATGCGCTCAAGGGCGCGCGCCAGGTCCATTGCGCCTTCATCTTCGACCGCGACATCCTCGACCCGCTGCCGCGGCACGACCGCCGCGTCGAGTTCATCCGCGACTCGCTGGTCGAACTCGACGCGGCGCTGCAAGCCCTCGGGCAGCGCCACGGCGTGGCCGACGTGCGCCTCGTCGTGCGCCACGGCGCGGCCGTGCAGGCCCTGCCCCAGCTGGCGGCCGAGCTGCATGTGCAGGCGGTCTATGCCAACCACGACGACGACCCGGACGCCCTGGCCCGCGACGCCCGCGTGCGCGGCGCGCTGGCAGAAGCCGGGATCGTGCTGCACACCAGCAAGGACCACGTGGTGTTCGAGCGCAGCGAAGTGCTGACCCAGGCCGGCGGGCCGTACGGCGTGTTCACGCCCTACAAGAACGCCTGGCTGAAAAAGCTCGACGCCTATTTCTTGCAGGCCTACCCCATCGACAAGCATGCCGCCGCGCTGGCGCCCACGCCCGCAGCGGTCCGGCCCGGTGTGCCGAGCCTGGCCGAGATCGGCTTCGAGCCCACCAACCTGCACACGCTCGAGCTGCCGCCGGGCGTGTCGGGAGGCCGCACGCTTTTTGCCGACTTCCTCACGCGCATCGACGATTACGAATCGGCGCGCAACTTCCCGTCCGTCAAGGGCCCGAGCTACCTGTCGGTGCACCTGCGCTTCGGCACCGTCTCGATCCGCGAACTCGCCGGTGCGGCCTGGCAGCGCGCCCAGGCGGCGCCGGCGGGCCAGGCGCGCGGCGCCGAGGTGTGGCTGTCGGAGCTGGTCTGGCGTGATTTCTACCACCAGGTGCTGCACCACCATCCGCACGTGGTGGGCCATGCCTTCCGGCCCGAGTACGAGGCCATCCGCTTCGAGCACGGCAAGCAGGCCGATGCGCATTTCGCGGCCTGGTGCGAAGGCCGCACCGGGTACCCGCTGGTCGATGCGGCCATGCACCAGCTCAACCAGACCGGCTACATGCACAACCGCCTGCGCATGGTGAGCGCGAGCTTCCTGGTCAAGGATCTGGGCATCGACTGGCGGCGCGGCGAAGCGTACTTCGCCGAAAAGCTCAACGACTACGACCTGGCGGCGAACAACGGCGGCTGGCAGTGGGCCGCCTCGACCGGCTGCGACGCACAGCCGTACTTCCGCATCTTCAACCCGGTGTCGCAGAGCGAGAAGTTCGATGCCGACGGCAAGTTCATCCGGCGCTACCTGCCCGCGCTGGCCAAATTGCCTGCGGGGCTGATCCACGCGCCTTGGCGGGCCCGACCGATCGACCTGCAGGCCGCCGGTCTCGACCTGGCCCGCGATTACGCGCTGCCGATCGTTGACCACGACGCGGCGCGGGCCAAGACCCTCGAGCGCTATGCAGTCATCAAGGCGGCTCGCTGAGCGGCGGGCAGCTTCAGCGCAAGCAAGGTGCCGAGTGCAGCCTGGTCAGGGCTCAGAGGCTTGCCCTCCGCTGCGCTGTGGGTTCCCTGCGATGCTCGGATGGCTGGCCCTGTGGCCGAACTCACTTCGCTCGCTGCGCTCTCTGCGTTCAGACAAGCGGCCACAAGTCAGAGCACGAAGCGCGCGGGTACGCGCGGGGCCAGCCATCCTGCGCTTCTCGGCAGCACCAATTCGCCCTGCCCAGGCCGCACCCGTCACCTTGCGGGCGAGGGATTGCTTCTCGGTGCAAGCCCACGCCAACCTCGGGCTGGCCCGAGGGCGGTGCGGCGCCGGGGCGACTCTGCGCAGCTGAGCAGCGCAGCGCTGCGGGGGCAGTCCGGCGCGAAGCGACGGACCGCCGCAGAGGTGATCTATGGGCACGGCCCGTCCAGGGCCGTGAGCCGGAGCGCCTCGCAGGCGCCCCGCGGCGCGAGCAGCGCAGGGTACCCGCAGCGCAGCGGAGGGCAAGCAGTCGGAGCCGCGGCGCCGCACTGCCCTCGGGCCCGCGCCGAAACACCTGCGAGTGAACGCAAGCGGCATCAAGCCGTCTTGCTGGCCTCTTCTTCCGGCGCCTTGGTGTGCTTGATGAAGATCTGCGCCGCCCAGATGCCGACCTCGTAGAGGATGCACATCGGGATCGCCAGCGCCAGTTGGGACACCACGTCCGGTGGCGTGATGATCGCGGCGATGATGAACGCCAGCACGATGAAGTAGCCGCGGAATTCCTTCAACTTCTCGATGCTGACGATGCCCATGCGGGCCAGCACGATGACCGCGATCGGCACTTCGAAGGCGGCGCCGAAGGCGATGAACATGGTCAGCACGAAGCCGAGGTAGGCCTCGATGTCTGGTGCGGCGGTGATGCTCTTCGGCGCAAAGCCCTGGATGAAGGCAAAGACCTGGCCGAAGACGAAGAAATAGCAGAACGCCACGCCGGCGAAGAAGAGCAGCGTGCTCGATACCACCAGCGGCAGCACCAGCCGCTTTTCGTGGCTGTACAGGCCCGGCGCCACGAAAGCCCAGAGCTGGTAGAGAACGACCGGCAGCGCCACCATGAAGGCCGCCAGCAAGGTGATCTTCAGCGGGACGATGAACGGCGAGATGACGTTGGTGGCGATCAGCGTGGCCCCCTTGGGCAACGTGGCCACCAGGGGTGCCGCCAGCAGGTCGTACATCGCGGCCGGCCCCGGCCACAGGCACAGCACGCCAAACGCGATGCCGACCGCGAAGACCACACGGATCAGCCGGTCGCGCAGCTCGACGAGGTGGGAGACGAACGGCTGCTCGGTGCCCGCGAGTTCGTCTTCCTTGTCCGGCGTGCCGCTCATCGCGGTGCGGCGGTCGTGGAACCCGAAGTCTTCGGCCGGTAGCGCGCCACCCGCGCCGCCCCCGACAAGGCCTTGGTCCGGATGCCCTGTCGCTGCTTGTACCAGGCCGGCATCGCGCCGCGCTTGACGCGCCAGTTCTTCTTCGGGTGCCGGTAGTCGGGCGGCAAAGCCAGCGGCGCGTCATGGGCGCTGCTGCCGATGTAGGCCGTGTCGGCTCCGGCACCCTCGGCCGAGGACAGTTCGGCCGGTGGCAGACCGTCGTCCCACGCCCGGCTGACGCTGGACGTGGTGGCATTCACCTCGCGCTGCACGGTCTGTTCGACGTCGCGCGCTGCGCCTTCGAACTCGCGCTTCATCTTCTGCAGTTCTTCCAGCTCGATCGACCGGTTGACCTCGGCTTTGACGTCGGCCACGTAACGCTGCGCCTTGCCAAGCATGTGGCCGACGGTGCGCGCCACGCGCGGCAGCTTCTCGGGCCCGATGACGATCAGCGCCACCGCGCCGATCAGCGCAATCTTGTCGAAGCCGAAATCGATCATGCGGGAGCTCCGGGCGAGCGGAGCAGGGTCAGGGCCTGGGCAGCGAAAGAACTGCCAAGGCGTGCAGCCTGCGTTCGGGGTGAGCCGGGTGTCAGGCTCCGTTGCGGGTCTTGGCTTCGACGTCGACCGTGTTGGGGTCGTTCACCTTGTGCGCCGTGCCGACCTGCTGCGCAGGCGTGGCCACGCTCTCGGGGGTGGCTTCGCCACCGCTCTTCACGCCGTCCTTGAAGCCCTTCACGGCGCCACCCAGGTCGGAGCCGATGTTCTTCAGTTTCTTGGTGCCGAAGATCAGCACCACCACCAACAACACGATCAACCAATGCCAGATGCTGAACGAACCCATGACGTTCTCCTGTTCGGATCCAATACGAGGATTCTAGGTGAGGGGCTTCAGCCCTTGGCCCACGGTCGTGGGCCACCCATCACGTGCAGGTGGAGATGCTGCACTTCCTGGCCGCCGTCCTTGCCGGTGTTGAGCACATGACGGTAACCGCCAGTCACACCCAGATCGCGCATCAGCCGCGCGCTCAGCACCATCATGTGGCCCAGCAAAGCCTGGTGCTCGGGCTGCACGTCCATCATCGAAACCAGGTGCAACTTGGGCACCAGCAGGATGTGCACCGGCGCCGACGGGTGAATGTCGTGGAAGGCGATGACGCGGTCGTCTTCGTGCACCCGCTGGGCGGGGATCTGGCCGGCGACGATCTTGCAGAAGAGGCAGTGGGGGTCGGTGCTCATCGCCGGCTCACCCGATCGGCGAAGGCTGCACGGGCTTGCCTTCGGTCAGCTTGAGCCAGCCCTTGACGACGCGGTAGATCGCCCAGACCCAGGCCACGAACAGCACCACCAGACCCAGTCCGAAGGCGAAGATCAGCACGAAGCCGATCACGCTCCACAAAAGGCCCCACCAGAAGGTGCGGATCTGCCAGTCGAAGTGGCTCTGGTACAGCGTCCCTGCGGCGTCCTCGCGCTTGATGTAATTGATCACCAGGCCGATCAGCGCGGTCACGCCGAAGGCGAAGCTCAGCGCCTGCAGCGCATAAACGACCAGCGTGATCGTCTTGAGGCCGGCCAACTCGTCGCTCGTCTTGCCCGAGCCGGCGTCGATCACGGTGTTCATCAGCGTTCCTCCTGGTCACGGGTTTGGGCCTTGCGCGAGGCGAACTCGTCCAGGCCGGACAAGCCTTCGCGCCGTTCGAGCTCGGCCAGCACATCAGCCGGCGTCAGGCCGAAATGGGCCAGCGCGATCATCGAGTGGAACCACAGGTCGGCCACCTCACCGACGATGCGCTCGCGCGCGCCGTCCTTGGCCGCCATCACGACCTCGGTGGCCTCTTCGCCGATCTTCTTCAGGATCGCATCGGTGCCCTTGTCGAACAGGCGTGCGACATAGCTCGCCGCCGGATCGGCGCCACGGCGGGCCTCGATCACCGCGGCCAGGCGGGCCAGCGTCTCGTCGTGTCGGGTGCTCATTTGTAGATCGCCTCGGGGTCTTTCAGCACCGGTTCGACCGTGCTCCACGCGCCGCCTTCGAGTTTCTGGAAAAAGCAGGCAT
>JAABTC010000410.1 GCA_011390055.1 Burkholderiales bacterium
ATTTTTGCGCGCACGTCGGCGCGGCCGAGCGGGCCGGCCTCGAAGCCGCGCTCGAAGCGGCGGGCCTGCTCGACGCCTGGATCACCCCCGACGGCCGCCTGCAGTCTGCCGGCGGCGCGCCGTTGCACGACACCCAGTGGCTCGAACGGCCGCGCCAGGGCGCCTCGCTCGCCGCGTGGCTGGCGCCCGCCGTCGGTGCGACCCCTGCCGAGGTCGATGCCGCGCTGCTGACCCGCCTGCTCGAAGGCATTGCCTGCACCGCCCATGACGACGGCCAGGCCGAAGGCTGGATCGCGCCCGACGGCCGCTTTCGCCTCGGCGCACTGGCGGGGGTCTGGCACAAGCCGCAGGCCGCCTACATCGGCTACGCCGCCCGCGCTGCGGCCCGCAACCGGCGGCTCGCCGGGATTGCGCTGCGCGCGCAGGCGATCGCCGAGGCTTTGCGGGCGATCGACGCCGGCCTCGCCGCTCTGGCCCAGCGCCAGACCCGGGCCGCGGCCGAATGGCAGGGCGCACCGTCCGACGACGCCTTGCGCACGGCCCACGCCGACGCCGCCGCGCGCGAACGCGAGCTCCAAGCCGCCCGCAGCCGGCTGGAAGAGGCCGAAGGCCTTCTGCGCACCGCGGCCGACGCCTTGCAGCGCTGCCGCGACGCGCTGGCGGCGGACGCCGCGGACCTGCGCCTGCCGACGACCACCACGGCGCTGGATGCTGTCGCCGCCGCGCTGGCGCACTTCGGCGAAACCCTGCACGCGCTCTTCCACGCGGCGCACGAGCTTCGGTTGGCGGTGACCGAACTGGCGCAGCAACAGGCACGCAGCGAGGAAGCCGAAGCCGATGCGCGCCAGCGCGCCGAGCACGCCGCCGAGCGCCGCCTGCAGGCCGGCGAAGCGCAGGTGCGGCTCGCCACCTTGCGCGAATCGATCGGCGCCCAGGTCGACGAACTTCACCAGCGCCTGCGCGAGGCACGCAGCGCCGTGACCGAGGGCGAACGCCAGTCGAAAGCCGCCGCTGACGTCCAGCTTGAGGCCGGCAAAGCGCTTGCGCGCGGCGAACAAAAGATGGAGGACGCCGACGCCACCCTGCACGAGCGCGCCGAGGCCCGTCAGCGCGCCATAGCACAGCTGCAGGGTTTCGCCGCCACCGGCTTGCTGTCCGCAGCGCTGCCCGACGCCGAACTACCCGGCCCGGGAACCGCATGGACGATCGAGCCGGCACTCAACCTCGCTCGCCGCACCGAGCAGGCGCTGGCGCACGTGGCCGACGACGACGAGGCATGGACGCGCATCCAGAGCCAGATCTCGCACGACTACAGCGAACTCGGTCGCGCGCTGAGCGCACTCGGCCAGCAGGCGCAGGCCGACACCAGCGACTACGGCATGGTCGTCAGCGTCGTCTATCAGAATCGTCCGGAGCGCCCCGACCAGCTCACCGCCCGACTCGACGCCGAGATCGCCGAGCGCCGCGAGCTGCTGACGGCACGCGAGCGCACCCTGCTCGAGAACCACCTCCAGGCCGAGATCGCCGCCGAAGTGCAGCGCCTCCTGCAGGCCGCCGAGCGCCAGGTCGACGCGATCAACAAGGAGTTGCACAAGCGCCCCACGTCCACCGGTGTGAAGTTCCGCCTGCTGTGGCAGCCGCTGCCGGATGGCGCCGAGGGCGCGCCGGTCGGTCTGGAGGCCGCGCGCAAGCGGCTGCTCAACACCAGCACCGATCTGTGGTCGGCCCAAGACCGGCGGGTGGTGGGCGAGATGCTGCAGCAGCGGATTGCCGCCGAGCGCATGAAGGCCGACGCCAGCGGCGGCAGCTTGCTCGACCAGCTCGCCCAGGCCCTCGACTACCGGCGCTGGCACCGTTTTCGCGTCCAGCGCTGGCAGGACGGCGAGTGGCGCCCGCTCTCCGGGCCGGCCTCGAGCGGCGAGCGCGCGCTCGGGCTCACGGTTCCGCTCTTCGCCGCGGTATCGAGCTACTACAGCCAGGGCGGCTATGCCTTCGCCCCGCGCCTGGTGCTGCTCGACGAAGCCTTTGCCGGCATCGACGATGCCGCCCGCGCGCACTGCATGGGCCTGATCCACGAGTTCGACCTCGACTTCGTCATCACCAGCGAGCGCGAATGGGCCTGTTACGCGGAGCTGCCGGGCGTGGCGATCTGTCAGCTGCAGCGGCGTGAAGGCGTCGACGCGGTGCATGTCTCGCGCTGGACCTGGGATGGTCGCGCCCGGCGGCGTGAAGACGATCCAGATCGACGCTTTCCACCCGAATGAACTACCCCCACGGTCACTTCGTTCGCTGCCCCCCGAGGGGCCCCCTGAGTCAGAATAGTTGTCGCCTCGTTAGAATCACCAACCCGGGGGCGATAGTGGAAGAACGAAGTGGCGAGATACGGACAAGCCTTCAAAGACAAAGCAGTGGCGCGGTTGTTGCCGCCTGAGA
>JAABTC010000411.1 GCA_011390055.1 Burkholderiales bacterium
AGCGCGCCTGTACCTCAGGGTTGGTCACCACGGCCTTGCGCGCTGCATCGCGCAACATTTCGGGGGGTGTCGCCACAGCGACGACAGGCAATACCGCAAGTATTGCTATCGAGAGCAGGGTGCAAACACGTTTCATGAATTCTCCGGAACAGCTTGATTTCACTGGCTGCAGCGAACACGATGGCACAGCCCAGATTTAGTAATAAGAATGATATACAGAACCGACATTGCGAAGTGCGCACAATTTGACGCCCCGCCCGCAATACTGCGCAAACGCGACGCACAAGGCGCGCTGATTACGCATAATGGTCCCTGAACGCACACACTGAGCATCAATGTCACTTTTCATCCGCCATTGCACCACGGCAGGCGCGTCGCCCGGTCGCTGCAGCCGGACGCTCTGGCGTTTCGCACTGGTGTTTGGCCTGCTCGTCGGACTGTCCGTGGCAGCCCCCGACCTCGACCGCGTGCAGTCGCTCGCGGTCAGCCGTTATGGCGCACCTGCAGGTGAGTCGGTGGCGGCATGGCGGCTTATGATGGGTGAGGCGCGCGAACTGGACGACACAGACAAGCTCGCACGGGTGAATACCTTCTTCAACCGTCGGATTCGGTTCGAGGATGACATCGTGGTGTGGCAGCAAAGCGACTACTGGGCTACGCCACTGGAAACCCTCGGACGCGGTGCCGGCGACTGCGAAGATTTCTCGATTGCCAAGTACATCACCCTGCGTCTGCTCGACGTGCCGGCCGAAAAGCTGCGCCTGGTTTATGTGCGTGCCCGTATCGGCGCCGCTGACAGTACGCTGACTCAGGCCCACATGGTGCTGAGCTACTTCGAAACGCCCACCGCCGAACCACTGGTGCTCGACAACCTGATCGGCGAGATCCGTCCGGCGGGTCGCCGCCCCGATCTGTTTCCCGTGTTTAGCTTCAACAACGAGGGCCTGTGGGTGGGCGGTGGCACCACCTCGTCGGCCGACCCCACCACCCGGCTGTCGCGCTGGCGCGACGTGCTCGAGCGCATGCGCGCCGAAGGACTGCAATGACCCCTTACCGGATTGAAGCGATTTTTCCCGGAGTTCCACGCCCATGTCCCTGATCAAGCAACTGTGGATTGCAATCGCCATGGTCACCCTGCTGTCGCTGGGTGGCAGCCTGGTGGTGAGCACGCTCGCGGCCAAGCGCTATCTGGAGCAACAACTCAACGTGAAGAACGTCGACAATGCCACCGCGCTTGCGCTGTCACTGTCGCAGATGCCCAAGGATCCGGTGACAGTCGAACTGCAGGTGGCCGCCCAGTTCGACGCCGGGCACTATCGCCTGATCCGCCTGATCGGCCCCGACGGCACCACGCTGGTCGAACGCAGTGCCGAGCCGCGGCTCGACGGCATACCCAAATGGTTCATTCGCCTTGCCTCGATCGAGGCCCATCCCGGCGTCGCCCACATCCAGGACGGCTGGCAGCAGTTCGCCACCCTGACCCTGGAGAGCCAGACCAGTTACGCCTATGCCGAGCTGTGGAACAGCATCCGCCAGTTGCTCATCTGGTTCGTGGTCATGGCGGCGGCCGCAGGCGCGATCGGCAGCCTGCTGCTGGGGCGCATCACGCGGCCGCTCCGCAAACTGGTGGGGCAGGCCGAGGCGATCGGCGAGCGCCGCTTCATCACCACGCCCGAGCCGGCCGCCGCCGAACTTAGGGTCGTCGTGCGGGCAATGAACGGACTGTCCGACCGCGTTCGCCTGATGCTGGTGGACGAGGCTCGCCGCCTCGAAGTGTTGCGCAGACAGACGCAGGAGGATGCCCTCACTGGCCTGCTCGAGCGACGCCAGTTCCTTAATGTGCTCGGTGCCCGGCTCGACGGCCACGATACCCCATGTGTCGGCGCCTTGTTGATTGCCCGGGTCGGCAATCTGGCCGAATTGAACCGCACCCAGGGCCGTGAGTACGTTGACGCGCTGCTGTGCGCGCTGGCGGACACCATCCGCCAGCAGCTGGCCGACGAGACCGACTGGACGGCCGGGCGCCTCAACGGTACCGACCTCGTCATTCTTGCGCCGGGCATCGCTTCCTTGCCGCAATGGACCGAGCGCCTCGCGGGCGCCCTGCACGCAGTTGTCGAGCGCCACGCGCACGCAGGCAGCATGCCCGACATCCCCCTGCCAATCGCAGCCGCGCTCTACGCCCCGGGCGAATCACCTGCCACGGTGCTGACCCGGATCGATACCGCACTGGCGGAGGCAGAACTGGGTGGCGCGCGCGCAGTGCAGATCGATGCCTGGGTGGGCTTGACGCAGCCCCGGCGCGATCAGGCCCAGTGGCGCGTGGCCATCATCGCAGCACTCAACCAGGGTGAGTTGCGGCTGGAAACCTATCCGGTCACCAACGGTGAGGGCGACTCGATCCACGTCGAAGCCCCGGTGCGGCTCCG
>JAABTC010000412.1 GCA_011390055.1 Burkholderiales bacterium
TGCGCGCCAGGTTGAGCAGCACCTGCTCGACCATGGTGCGGTCGCACAGCACGGGAGCCACCTCGGGCGCCACGTTCACCACCAGCCGGATCGACTGCTTCTTGGCCTGCAACGACAGCAGCGGCAGGATGGCATCGATCAGGCGCTGAGGCTCGATCGTCTCGCGAACTTGATCACGCCGACGCACGAAATCGGCCACGCTGCGGATCACGCGGCCGGCGCGCTCGGCCTGCTCGCCGATGCGCTGGATGGCGCGCGCGATGTCGCCGGATGCGCTGCCGTCGCCTTGCT
The DNA here is from genome assembly GCA_011390055.1 of Burkholderiales bacterium. Classification (GTDB taxonomy): domain Bacteria; phylum Pseudomonadota; class Gammaproteobacteria; order Burkholderiales; family Burkholderiaceae_C; genus CADEEN01. Next base: position 292 of record JAABTC010000412.1, read on the forward strand.
GCAGCAGGTTGAGCGTGCCGCTGGCGTAGCTGCTGATGGCCGCCAACGGCTGGTTGAGTTCGTGGCTGATGAGCGACGCCATCTCGCCCACGGTGGCCAGGCGCGCCGTGGCCTGCAGCTTGTCTTGCGACGCGCGGTTGAGGTCTTCGATGCGGCGCTGCTCGGTGAGGTCGAGGATGGCACTCATGAACCCGGTCTGCGTGCCCTGCGCGTCGATCAGCGGGGCTTCGATGATCAGCACCGGAAAGCGCGTGCCGTCGCTGCGCTGGAACACCGATTCGTAACCCTCGCGCGGCAGCGTCTGCCCCGCCAGCCGCACGGCCTGGCGCTGCTGGTATTCGTCCACCAGCTCGGGCGGCCACCAAGGCGCGGGCAGGCCGGTGCCTACCAGCTGCTCGGCGCTCAGGCCCACCATCTGGCAGAACGCGGGGTTGACGTAGGTGATGCGTCCGCGCATGTCGCGCGCGCGCAGGCCGGTGACCAGCGAGTCCTCCATCGCCTTGCGAAACGCCAGCGCGTCGGCCACCTCCAGCTCGGCGCGCTGGCGGCGGCGGATGTCGCGCCCCAGCAGCACCAGCACCGACAGGAGCGCCAGCGACAGCGCACCCACCACGGCGGTGAGCACGTTGGGGAACAGCCCCAGTGCACGACGCGGGCTGTCGAGCTGCAGCAGCAGGGTGTGACCGGGCAGGTCGAGCACGCCGGTGGCGCGCAGGACGCGCCGCGACACCGCCACCGTGCTGTGCACGGCCAGACGCGTGCCGTCGGCATCGTTGAAGCTCAGGCCGCGGCCCCGTACCAGGTCTCTGGCCGACAACTCGCTCAGGATGCCGGTGAGGCTGTAGGTGGCCACCAGCACGCCGCGCGTCGACCCGCCGTCGCTCACCGGCAGGCACAGGTCGATCAGCTCGATGCCGCGTCCGTCGCGCAACGGCCAGAAATAGCTGGCCGAATACGCCGGCCCCGACGCCCGGCGCGCGCTCTCGCAGGCCTGACGCACGTAAGGCAGCGCCTGCCGGCGCTCGAGCTGGTCGAACACATCGGGCACATAGGGCGAATCGCGGTGCACCAGCGGGCCCAGGCCGTTGTCGCGCCACTCCAGACGCACCATCTCGCGATGCTGTCCCAGCAGCTCGGCGGCCGGGCCGATCCAGGAGTCGAGCGTGGGGGACACCGAGTGCAGCGACTGCAGCGTCTGCACGTTGCGCAGCAGGGCGCTGCGCACCTCGGTCACGGTGTTGGTGGCGTCCTGCTCGAGCGCGATCTGGTCGCGCGATTCTTCGTACTCGGCCGCCAGGAACACCAGCACGGTGAGCAGGGCGCCCACCAGCAGGAGCAGTGCTCCCCACAGAAGCCAGCGCCCCGATTTCACGTCACAGCACGCGGTGTTGCAGCGCGGGCAGCTGCTCGCGCATCTGGCGCAGCCGCGCCATGTCGATGTCGGCCAGCACCACGCCGGGTCCTTCGGCATGCATTGCCATCACCTGGCCCCAGGGGTCGATGACCATGCTGTGGCCCCAGGTGCGGCGACCGTTTTCATGCAGGCCTCCCTGGGCACTGGCGATCACGAAGGCCTGGTTTTCGATGGCGCGCGCGCGCAGCAGCACCTCCCAGTGGGCCTGTCCGGTGGTGTGGGTGAACGCCGCAGGCACCAGCAGCACGTCGGCCGCCAGGGCGCGGTACAGCTCGGCAAATCGCAGGTCGTAGCAAATGCTCTGACCGATGTGCCAGGTCTCGCCGCTGCGGTCGCGGTGATCGAACGTGGTGGGCGTGTCGCCGGCCACCAGCACGGCGGACTCGTCGTAGCGCTCGCGCCCGTTGTCGTAGCGGAACAGGTGGATCTTGTCGTAACGGCTCACCCGGTGGCCCTTGGCATCGAAGGTGAGCGATGCATTGGCCGCGTGGGCCGGGTCGTCGGTGGCCATGGGCAGGGTGCCACCCACGATCCACATCTTCAGATCGCGCGCGGCGTCCGAGAGGAAGTCCTGCACGCGGCCCAGGCCGGGTGTTTCGGCCAGCACCAGCTTGTCTTCGTCGCGGGTGCCCATGAAGCAGAAATACTCGGGCAGCACGGCCAGCTCGGCACCCGACGATGCCGCCACGCGCAGCAGGCGCAAGGCCTCGCTGAGGTTG
>JAABTC010000413.1 GCA_011390055.1 Burkholderiales bacterium
TGCGCAGCCTTGTGCTGCGTCCTCGCGGACACCATCCGGTGTCCCGAGCGCTCTCATCGAGGTCATCATGCATTGTTCCGTCACGCTCCGTGCCGCTCGGCGCTTTACTGCGCGAGTCGGCAGCGCGCTCCTCTGCACCACCGCACTGGCCGGTACTTTGACGGCGCAGGTCGCGCCGCCGTCAACGAAGCTCGCGCCGCCCGGCCCTGCCGCGGCGGGCGCCAGAGCGCAAGCCGACACCCTCGTAACCTTGCACGCGCTTTACGCAGCCGCGGACCGCGCTAATCCGCGCATCCGTGCCGCGACCGAGCTCGCACGAGCGGCGACCTCACGCGTCTCGGCCGCCACCAAACCTCCTGATCCGGTGCTGCAGCTGGGATTCATGAACTACAGCCTGCCACGCCTCGCGCCCGACGCGCCCCTCGCAATGCGACAACTGCAGCTCATGCAGATGCTCCCGCTACCGGGCAAGCTCGCCGCGGCTGGTGACGCTGCACGCGCGCGGGCGCAGGCGGCTGGCGCGCGCGCTGCTGACGTGCGATGGGGGGTACGCGCCGCGACTGCCATGGCGTTTTTCGAGCGATGGTCCGCTGCTGAGCGCATCGAGATTTTACGCGCGACCCGTGGGCTTCTGGAGGACGCGGCCACGGTGGCAACGGCCATGTATCGCGTGGGCGAGGGCCAACAAGCCGACGTGTTGCGAGCCCGAGTCGAAATTGCGCGCATGGATGAAGAAATCATCCGCATGCAAGTCATGGCGGAGGCGGCGCAGGCGCGACTGGCGGCCGCCGTCGACCTTCCAGAAACAGCTGTCGAGGGAACGCTTCTACCTCCGGCCTTTCCGGACTCCATCCCTGAACGGTCTGCGCTCACCGACGTCGCAATGCAATCCCGATCAATGCTCGCCGCGGGTGAAGCGGAGATTCGCGCGGCAGCGGCAGACGAGCGGCTCGCGCGACGTGAGCGATGGCCCGACCTCCAGGTGGGGGTGCAGTACGGTGAGCGTGGCATGCCGACGGGAACGGATCGGATGGGTAGCCTGATGGTGGGCGCGTCGCTGCCGATCTTTGCTCGCTCGCGACAGCTGCCAATGCGCGAAGAGGCGGCGGCCATGCGGACAATGTCGGAAGCGGATCTGCGTGGCATGCAGGTGGAGACGCGCGCGCGAATTGCAGAAGTGCATGGCGAGCTATCGCGCGCCCGGCGACTCGGCGCGCTGTATCGCACCACCGTCTTGCCTCAGGCGGAAGCCGCCGCTGCTGCTTCGCTGGCCTCATACCGATCCGGCACCGTGGATTTCATGACTGTCATCGAGAACCGCATGACGGTCAATCGATATCGCGAGGAGCTCGTGACGCTTGCCGCGGCCGAAGGGCGCGCCTGGGCCGAGCTCGAGATGCTGATCGGTCAACCTTTGCTCGCGCCCGTGGGGAATCGCTGATGGCCAACAACATGCAACCGAATCCGGGCGATCACGACGCACCGGCAGCGCCGCTACAGAAGCCAACGCGAGGCGCACCGCAGCGTGTTGCGCGTGTGGCAGCGCTGGTGCTCGTTCCTGTGCTTGCCGTGGTGGCAGCGTGGTGGTTCACAAGATCCGCTTCTGCGCCATCCGCAGCTGACACCATGGACCACGCGGCCATGGGCATGGCGGCACCGGACGCCGTGGATCACGCCGCGATGGGCATGGCGACTTCTGACAGTGTACCGACCGTCATGCTCGACGCCGCGAGCGCGCGGCGCATCGGTGTGACCTATGCGGCCGTCACGCAGGAGGCACTCGGCAGCGAGGTCCGCACTGTCGGACAAGTTGTCGTCGATGAGACGCGCCTGCGCACCGTCACACTCAAGGTCGACGGATGGGTCGAACGTCTGTACGTCGACTACACGGGCCAGCAGATGAGGCGCGGAGCGCCGATGCTGACCATCTACTCGCCCGTGCTGGTGACGGCGCAGGAAGAACTGCTGCTGGCGCTGAAGCTGACGCAGGACCTCTCGGCGAGCGATGCCGGCACGCGCGCCGGTGCCAACGATCTCGTACAGGCAGCGCGGCGTCGACTGCGCTGGTGGGACATCAGTGAAGAACAGATCAGGCGCGTCGAAGAGGCGGGCACTGCGCAGCGTGCGCTGACCGTCTATGCGCCGGAGGGTGGCGTCGTCCTCGAGAAGAACGTGACCGCGGGTCAGCGTGTGATGGCGGGTGAACCGCTGTATCGCATCGCCGACCTGTCGAGTGTGTGGGTGGACGGCGAGGTTTATGAGCGCGATTTGGGCGCCATGCGCGTCGGACAAATCGCCACGGCGACGTTCGATGCGCTGCCGGGCGTATCGATGACCGGCCGGATCGCGTACGTGTATCCGACGCTTTCGCCGGACACTCGCACTGCACGCATTCGCGTGTCGCTG
>JAABTC010000414.1 GCA_011390055.1 Burkholderiales bacterium
GCCCAGCCAGGCGAGGCGTCGGGTCCAGGGGCTGCCTTGCATGGTGTGCGGCTCCGGCGGTCAGTTGGAGGCCAGGGCCGGACCGGTCAGCACCACGCTGCCGCTCCAGCCACCGGTGCCGCCGTCGCGCGCGAGTTGCGACTCGAGCGGCAGCAGGCGGGCATTGATGCGCACCTGGGCCAGCCACTGTGCCAGCGCCTGCGGCGACGCGCCGCGCAGGGTGAGCGTGGCGCGGTCGCCCAGCACCGACACCTGGCCGGTGGCACCCAGGGCGGTCGTGGCCGCGTCGAGCGCGCGCAGGGCTTCGTCGCGGCCGGGCTGGGCACCGGCCGATGCCGACTGCAAGGCCTCGGCCGTCCGGGCCAGTTGCTGCATGCGGGTGAGTTGCGCATCGAGTGCGGCATGGCGCGCGGGTGCCTGGCGCAAGGTCTGCAAGGCGGGCGCCACGGCCACCCACCACAGCAGGCCCAGCGCCACCACGGCCGCTGCGATGGTGACCAGCCGGCGCTCGCGCGCAGACAGGCCGGCCAGCCAGGCCGAGACCTGGGCCAATGGGCGTTGCAAGGCAGATGGAGCCGTGGAAAGGGACGTGGCCATGGTCAGGGCTGGGGCGCCTGCAGCGCCAGTTCATTGCCGTCGAAGCGTGCCCGCCAGCCACCGCGCTGCAGTGTTTGCTGCATGGCCCGCACCTGGTCTTCGCTGGCGCGCCAGCCGCCGAAGCGGCCCTCACCCGGCGTGTAGGCGATCTGCGTGGCCGACAGGGGTTCGCCGGCAGCGGCTTGGTCGATGGCGGCCAGCAGGCTTTCCAGGTCGCCCGCCGCCAGTTGGCCGCTGGCCTGCTGCAGGCGCGCCACCTCGCGCTGCATCTGGACTGGCGCATCCAGCACCAGCGTCACCTGCGGAAAGGTCTGTTGCAGCGTGTCGCGCACCGCCTGCTGCTTGGCTTGCAGGCTGCTGCGCTCCTGCCAGGCGGCGGCGTTCAAGCCCGCTATCTGCACCGCCACCATGGCCGCCAGGCCCCAGCGCGCTGCCCGCCATGCAGGCGCCCGGCGAAAGTCGCGCCACAGACGCTTGAAGCGCTGGGTGCGCCGGGCCTTGCTGGACAGGCTGAGGTCGAACTGTGCGAGGTTCCAGTCGGTCTGCCCGGCGCGCAGCAGCCACGCCGAGGGTGCCACCGGCTCGAAACGGCGGTTGAACAGGCCCTCGGCCATGGCGGCCAGGGCGGGATCGGCCATCCAGGTGTCGAAACTGCCCGCAGGCGAGGCAGGATCGTTGCCCGCAGGCAACAAAGCGCCCATGGGCGGGGGTGAGCTGAGCCCGTCGGGCAGCGGAACGCAGGACACGCCGAGCACGCTGGCGCTGCAAAGCCACACCTGATCGCCATCGGCGTGCACCCAGTGGAGGTTGGTGGGCTCGTCGAAACCGAAGCTGCGCGACACGCCCGCAGCGGCCACCGGCACAGGCGATTCAAGCAAGGGCCACAGCGACGGCGCAATGCGCGACACCGAGCGCCCGCTTTTCTCGAGCAGGTGCACCCAGGCGCGCAGCCGGGACTTGTCGCCCGAGGCCACCCACACCGTCTCGCCCGGCTTGCCACCGGGCGCCAGCGCGTGGTGCAGCGCCTCCACGTCGCCCAGCACGCGGTCTTCCAGCAGGCCGTCGAGTGCGGCGCGCAAGCGCGCGGCGTTCACCCGTGGCAGTGCGATGCGGTGCCACGACAGCGCGCGCGGTGGCAGCACCAGCACCAGATCGTCGTCGCGCGGCAGCAGGGACAGCGCGCATTCGCCGTGGTCGTCGACGCGCTGCCCGTCGGCCGTGCTGGCCCACTGCAGCAGCGTCGAGGCAGCCGTGGGCGAGGCGTTGAAATCGGAAGGCGTGACGATGAGCACGTGGTGACCGGTGGGGGCGATCCGGCCATTCTAGGGACGGACCGTGAAAGCGGGCACAAAAACAACCCCGGGCGGCGGGGGCCGACGGCCCGCTGGCGCCGGTTCAGGGTGTGCTCAAGGCCGCACGAAGCGCTCGCGCCAGGCCACCCGCACATCCAGATTCGAGCGGACGACCATCGAACGTTCTTCGATGACCACGTCGTCCAGCCGCAGGCGGCCACGCACTTCGAAGAACTGGCTGCGCACGCCGTGGTGCAGATCCGACAGCGGTGGGGCGCCGGTGGGCAGCGCCTGACGCGCCTCGGCCAGCGTGTTGAAAGGCTGACGTTCACGCGCGGTGACCAGGCGCCGCGCGCTGGCCAGGTCCAGCCCGGGCACGGCGGCGGCCATGGCCTCGGCGCTGGCGGTGTTGAGGTTGAGCGTGCTGCGCTGGGGCAGCACGGTGACATGGGGCTCGAGCCGGGCCAGGCTGGCGCGGCTGATGCCCAGCCAGGCCAGGTGCGACAGCTTGG